>JAQTVR010000023.1 GCA_028706995.1 Dehalococcoidales bacterium | reverse complement strand
ATGGCGACAACCGCAAGTTGACCGACCTGGAGCATAACACGCTGGTTTACTTGAAGCTCGGCTGCCTGACGGGGATCTTGGCGATCCTCCTGCACAGCCTGGTCGATTTTAACCTGCACATTACAGCTAATGCGCTTTATTTTACGGTCTTATTGGGGTTGGCAGTTGCGATGGATAGAGAAGAGGGGGTTGATTTTGTTTTTATCCAAAAGGTGGCCAATGCCATTATCTATATCGGTTTTGCCATTGCCTTGTTCGGTATTGCGCATAAATTAAGCGGTAGTTCAAAGATCTACTGGCTGATAGAAAAAGACGGCTCTCATTTCGGGCCTTATGTCAATTATGACCATTATGCCGGTTTTATGGGCATGTGTTCAAGCCTGGCTTTGGCGTCTTTTATGGCCAAGGTGCGGTATTCGTCGTTTTTCAGGATCAAGGGCGCAAAGAATAAGCTGATGTGGTTTTCCTCGCAGGAGGCCAGCAGCGCCATGCGCCAGTTCTTCTGCGCGGCGGTGATGATCGGCTCTATATTCTATTCTTCAAGCCGCGGCGGGATCCTCAGCTTCGTCATGGCGGCCTCTGTCTTTTATTTTCTGATCATTATCCGGACCAGGAAAAGCCGCCGGGGAAGACTTATGTTCTTTTTTGTCCTGATCGTGCTCTTGAGCGGGATTGTCATCTTCTGGATCGGCCCTGACGAGACATTTGAGAGATTTCATGAACTGAACAGCGTCGCCCGTTCCGTTATCCGCGAATCTTCGGTTTTGAGCGAGATGAGGCCTGAAATGTGGCAAGATACCAAGAGCATCGTCAGGGACTTTCCTGTAACCGGCACGGGCTTTGGGACGTTCCAGAGCATCTTTCCCAAATACCGCACCCATGAATGGGGAGGAAAAACTTTGCTCTATGCGCACTGCGATTATCTTCAGCTTGTGTCTGAAACAGGCATTGTTGGCATGCTTTTCGTTGTAGCATTTTTGATATATTTTGTTCGATTGTATGCGTCGGCCCTGCGTAGATTAAGGTAAGCTTATGAAGACCAAGATCGTCATACTTATTCTAAGTATAGTTTACTGCGGCTATCTCCTGCTCCTTTTGGCGGCGAGCCACTATGAGTCGAGCATTCTGAATCCGCTGGATTCGGAATACTATTATAAAAAGGGTCTTTTTGAAAAAGCCATAGAAACTGAACCATCGAATGCAGCATATCATATGGGTTATGCCTTGGACCTTGCCAGAAAAAACCCGACTCCCGATTATTTTACTCTTCGTCTCGTCCTCTCCCAGATCAAACAGGCGGTTGAGCTTAAGTCTTTCAGCAAGGCGTATCAAGAGGTTTACGCTACCTACGCGCCATTATCGGCAGTCTTCACGAGTCATACTTATTAAAACTATTTTAAAACCCAAACCTTGACGTTTGAAGAAGATATGTTATACTTTTTTCCCTTGTTTTTGATTGTGATAAACCATGTTAAACAGCATGTATCCCGTTAGAGAACTCGTTCTCTAACGGGACTAGCCCCCACAAAATATGGAAAAGAAACTGCTTTTGACAAAAGAGGCCGCCAATATCCTGCGGGTCAGTGAAGAGTATCTGCGTTCCCTGATTAGGGACAAGAGGATCGCCGCTTATAAAGAGGGCCGCCGCGGCGGCTACCGTATTCCTGCGCAAGAGATAGACAAGTATATCCGTCGTCGCTATAAAGGCCTATAAAAAGGCACTGTCAGATTTTGTTTGTGTATGGCCGGGATTCATGTGGAGCGAAGCGAGCGATGTTGACGTATGGGGTGGATAATCAGATTGGGTGGTAGCTGAGGAAACCAAAAGACAAAATGACCTCTTTGAAAAAAAACTTCTCTTGGACTCTAATCGGCAATGCGATTTATGCAGGTTGTCAATGGGGAATGTTGGTTGTTCTTGCTAAGCTCGGTAGTCCGCAAGTCGTAGGGCAGTTTGCTCTGGCTTCCGCGATCATTACGCCTGTGATCATGATCACGAACATGCAATTGCGTGGAGTCCAGGCGACTGACGCAAAAAAAGAATATTTTTTTTCTGATTATATGGCCGTAAGGATTGCTTCAACGGTCGTAGCATTCTTCATAGTTTTGTTAATTCTTTGTGTAGGGCATTTTGAAAAAATCGTGTTTTTGGCAACACTTGTTCTTGCTTTGGCCAAATCGGTTGAGTCTTTAAGCGATGTCTTTTATGGTTTATTTCAACAAAACGAGAAGATGTCTATTATTGCAAAATCTATGATTATCAAAGGGGTACTTTCCGTCGCAGTTTTAGGCTCTGTATTTTATTTCTCATTAAGTCTCCCCTGGTCGTTGTTTGGTCTTTTGTGCGCATGGATGGTGGTGCTGGCTCTTTATGATTGGCAGATGGGTCGACGTTTATTAGAGACAGTGGAAGGCATTTCTCATTATTCATTGGCTAAGTTGTCGTTTTTTTCATTCCTCGATCGCCGAATAATCCTTTTTCGCATTATCGTTCTTGCCTTTCCATTGGGGATTGTGATGGGGATTATTTCGTTGAATGCAAATATACCTAATTATGCAATTGCGAAATATCTTGGCTCAAGAGATCTTGGTATTTTTGCCGCGTTGGCATATACCACAGTCGTTGTTAATATGTTTATACAGGCATTGGGACAGGCAGTGGTGCCGAGGATGGCGCGGCATTTTGCAGATAATGATATACCGGCATTCAGGGAGCTTCTTAAAAAAATGATTTTCATTAACCTCGCGATTGGTTTATTGGGAGTGTTAATTATTTCTATCGGTGGTGAGAAAATATTAGCAATTATCTATACGCAAGAATATGCTAGGTATTCAAATCTTTTCATAGTTTTAATGATATCTGCCACACTTTCTGGAATTGCATCTGCGCTTGGTTATGCAATGACAGCCGCGAGGCAATTTAATTTGCAGGTTCCACTTTTCTTGACGGTTTTTGTGTTTACATTTTCTATTGCGTTTTTTTTAATCCCGTATTTTAAATTATATGGCGCGGCCACGGCGCTCATTGTATCAGCCTTGACTCAGATTGTAGGTGGTGTTTTTATCGTTAGACGAGCCTTCAGGAGTAATTAGTATGAAAGACGAAAAAAAGAGACCAATTAAGGTTCTGCATGTTATCGGGGGATTTAACGTGGGAGGTGTTGAGACATGGCTATTAAATGTAGCAAGAAATCTTTCCAGGACTGATTATCAATTTGATTTTTTTGCGATTTCTCCTAAAGAGGCCACTCTTGAAAATGAAGTCTTCAAGTTGGGATGCAGAATTTTTAAAACAAAAAGCGTTCGGCCATCTATTCTTTCAATTTATTGTGATTTAAGGAAAGTTGTACATGAAAATGGACCGTATGGTGTGCTCCATTCCCACGTGCATTATTTTAACGGAGTTATTTTATTTAGCGGTTTTCTTCTTGGAATCCCTATCCGAATCGCTCATTCCCATATTGATACAAGAGTTAAAGAGAAACCAAGCGGTTTTTTAAGGCAATGTTATATTGGGTTAATGAAAATATTTATTCGATTATTTGCGACATGCGGTATTGGCGTCAGCTCGATTGCGGCAGAGGATCAATTCGGTTTAAATTGGAAGAGGGATAAAAGGTGGTCGATATTACCTTGTGGTATAGATTTTAGCCGTTTTGATACCCTTAACGATTTATCTTCAGCAAGATCACTTGGAATTCCTGTCGGAGCCAAGGTGATAGGTCATGTTGGAAGGTTTGATCAACTCAAAAATCACCACTTCCTTATAGATATTTTTAATAAGCTTTTGAATCGTGGCAATAATGTTTTTCTGCTATTAGCTGGAAATGGCATTTTAGAGGAAGCTATTGAAGAGAAAGTTGCGCTCTTAGGTATATCTGATAGAGTTTTTTTCTTAGGTATTAGGCGGGATGTGCCGGATCTTTTAAGATCAGTTATTGATGTCTTTTTGTTCCCTTCTTTATGGGAAGGCCTGCCATTAGCGTTTATTGAGGCCCAGTTGGCTGGTTGCTATTGCGTGGGATCAGATAATTTATCCAAGGAAGTTGTCTTGGATAATAAGCGCGTTGCTTTGTTAAGCCTAGAGGAACCCTTGGATGTTTGGGCGAGCAGGATTGAAGAATTTCTCTCTCGACCAAAGTTGAAAGATTCTGAGATCGTTTTGTCTCATTATCGAAATTCAGATTATGAACTAAAAACGAATGTGAAGAGATTGTTGTCTTTTTATTGCGATAAGGGATATCAAATATGATTACGAAAGGCCAATATATATATTATTTTCTTTTGTTTTTTCTTATTTGTTTATCATTATTTTTTGATTTTCGGAAAAACAACGGGAGAACAAAACTAATATTGTATTGTTTTCTCGTTCTTATCCTGTCGCTTTTTGCTGGCACGCGGATTGGATGGAGCGATCAGGAAGGATATGTGTGGGTTTATGATATGATACCCCCATTGCCAGCGTTTCTGTTGGGGAATACATTTGTGCAGTTTAGAATGGAATATCTTTTTGTTTTTTTTAACTCAATCCTCAAATGTTTTTCCGACAATCCGCTTATTATGTTTTTTTCATTCGCTTTTATTACCGTATCATTAAATTTATACGCTTATAAAAAATATTCCCCATATTTTATTCTTTCGGTTGTTTTCTTCTATTCAGGCTATTATTTTGGTGGGACAATGATAGCAATAAGAATGGGCATTGCGATGGCGATAATTTTATTTGGGTTATCTTATCTTGCTGATAAGAGAAGAATAGTATTTTTTATTACAATTTTTGTCGCGTGCCTTTTTCATATTTCTTCGATTTCTGTTTTATTCGGTTATCTATTGTATCAATTGAAACCTTCAAAAAAGACATTATTCTTTTCTTTGTTATTATTTTTCATTTTAGGTTTTTTTGCCCCTTTTGCTAATTGGTTGTTCAGCTACTTCATGAAGTTTAGTGGTATCAGTGTTTTAGTTGATAATGGATTGAGTTATCTTGGAAACGAAAAATTTGGCTACGTATCAGGTGTTCTGAGGCCAACAATGTTAAAGCAACTAGCAATTTGCCTGTTGGCAATGAGATATCGAGATTTTCTGTCTAAACAGCTAAAATATTTTGATGTTTTATTTGTTTTTTATTGTGCTTCGACTATGTGGAGGTTTATTTTCAATGATCTTGCGCTATTTTCATCGCGCTGTGGAGCGTTGTTAGGTGTGGGGGAGCCGGTGATAATCGCTTCTTTATTATTGTTATTTAAGCCTAATCAGAGGGTAGGGATTGCCGTATTATTATTTTTGTTTGCGTTGGGTTCATTTTATCTAAATTTCATTACGTTTGATTATCCTCCTTACGTATCTGTTTTATTTGGTGGAACGTATTGGAGGGATGGGTATTTCGGAATTTAAACGAATGAAAATCAGTATTTTTTGTAGTTGTTTCGGCTACTGTGAGAGCTGCTACTGGCAGTATAGATAATTCTTTTGTGATGTTTGGTTTATATGGATGCATATGAAAGCCTTATTTATTCATAGTGCTCGCTTTGTGCGTACACCGGATGGCAACGTATTTTCTAACGGTCAATTTCCTCATCAGCGCTGGGAGAGGTATCTTAAGTATTTCGATGCGCTGAAGGTAATTTGTCGTATGTCCTATCGCGATGAAATGCCAGAGAATTGGAATTTGTCTTCATGGCCGCGCGTGACGTTTATTGATATACCAGATGACCATGGGAAGCTGCTGATGCAATTACAGAAGGGACCAAATCGGCGCATTGTTTATCGACAGATGAACGATTGCGATGCGGTGATTATCGATCAATCAACACTTGGCTGGTCGGCTGCGCAAGAGGCAGAAAAAAGGAGGATTCCATGGGCAATCGAAGTGGTGAGCGATGTATGGAATGCGTACTGGTATTATGGGACGCTTTTGGGTAAGTTGTATGCGCCGTTTGCCTGGAGGAACTCACGTTATTGGATTAGACGTGCCGATTTTGCAATTTATGTGACTCATGAATATTTGCAGAAGAAATATCCATGCAGAGGTTTATTTTGTGGGGTATCCGATGTTCAAGTAAATTCAGTTCCGATTTCTGTATTGGAAGGAAGGATTGCTCGTTGGCGTATAGAACAACCAACCGCACCAGAAGCATTGGTAGTCGGTATGATTGGTTCTTTATTCAACCGTTATAAGGGGCTTCATGTTGCTTTGCGTGCATTGCGGCGGTTAAGAGACCAAGGAATATTGCTTCAATTACATGTTCTGGGTAATGGCAGACTTGATATTTGGCGTCAAGAAGCAAGACGACTAGGTATTATTAATTTGTTGTATCTGGACGGATCTTTGCCTAGTGGTGAACCGGTTATGCAATGGTTGGATAAGTTGGATATCTACGTGCAACCAAGCTTTCAAGAAGGATTGCCGCGTGCGTTGATTGAGGCAATGAGCAGGGGATTGCCAGCCTTAGGTTCTATATGCGGAGGGATTCCCGAGTTGCTTCCGGTGGAATGTCTGCATTGTCCTGGCGATGACAAGATATTGGCAAAGCAGTTGGCACGGATGGTTCAAGACAGTTCTTGGCGTATTTCGCAAGCGCAACGAAACTTTAAGGAAGCGAAGAATTATTATAGTGGCCATTTGGATGCTTTACGTGATGCATTTTGGTGTCAATTTGCTGAACGTGTTAGAAAACGGAGAGATTTTTCCTTATGATAAAAGATTGCGCAACTTGTTTGTTTATTGGTGTAATTCCTAGTTCGCTAGTCAATTTTCGTGGAACATTAATTGAAACTATGTTAGCTAAGGGGGTTAAGGTTTGTGCGGCGGCTAATGGTCGAGATTCGAATACGGAGGCTAAATTGTTGGCAATGGGAGTGCAGTATTTCCCGCTTCACATCGCACGGACCGGAATAAATCCTTTGGCTGATATTGTTACTATATTTGATTTGATATGTTTGATGCGGCGCGTTAAGCCAGACATAGTGATGAGTCATACAATTAAGCCGGTTATTTATGGTGGATTCGTGGCGAGGTTATGTGGAGTCCGAAAAGTGTTCTCTATGATTGAAGGACTTGGTAGCGTGTTTATGCCATACGAATCCTCAATTCAGGCATTGTATTCTATTATTGCTAAGATGTTATATCGAATCGGCTTGATTGCTAGCAAGCGCGTTTTTTTTCTTAATCCTGATGATTTGAATCAATTTGTTACAGAGGGATACGTATCTAGGCAGAAGGCAGTATTGCTTAATGGTATTGGAATTGATCTCGTGTATTATACAAAAGAAGAGATGCCTGAGCCTTCGCGCCTCCGATTTCTTATGATTGCCCGCCTATTAAAAGATAAGGGTGTGCGAGAATATATCGCGGCAGCAAAAATTGTGTGCGCGAGTTATCAAAATGTTGAATTTATACTAGCAGGTGATTTAGATGACAATCCAAGTTCAATAAAACAAAAGGAGTTAGATCTATGGCAACGGGATAGAATAGTTAATCATGCTGGGTGGGTAGATGATGTGCGTCCGCTGATTCGCTCGTGTCATATTTTTATTTTGCCATCTTACTATCGCGAAGGCACGCCGCGCACCAGCCTAGAGGCAATGGCTACAGGAAGAGCGATTATTACAACTGATATGCCCGGATGCAGAGAAACGGTGGATATGTCGGTTGACGAGTCGGTGTGGAAAAAAGAAGAAGATGTGAGTAAATTAAAAATAGGCCGAAACGGCATTATGGTACCACCAAAAGATGTAGAATCGTTAGCAGCGGCTATGAAGTTTTTTTTCAGGCATCAGGAGCAAATCGCGATCATGGGCAACGAAAGCCGTCATTATGCGGAAGAACGATATGATATTCATAAAGTGAATATCATCATATTACGAGAGATGGGGTTATGTTAATGAAACAGATAGTTCGTAAGAAGATCACCATGCTTTCTGCAAGTGAACTAAATATGTAGCATGAAAAAGAATGGTGTCTGACAATGGCTAGGTTTGATGCTTATGATCGGGATTATGCAATGCGAGTACTTATAACCTATGGTTGGGGTAGAACTGGATATGTTGTGGCGCAAGCACTTACAGCATTAGTGCCTGCATGTGAGATATATGTTTGTGGTTCTACTCTGCTTTCGATGACACGGTTCTCAAGGTTTGTTAAAAAATTCTTTTTAACCCCAGATCCAGATATGGAACCTGAAAAATATGCTAGAAAAGTTTCGGATATTGTTAATTTGAATGGCATAGATGTAGTATTGCCTGTTTACGAAGATGTATTTGTAATACAGAAATATAGGCATTTTTTTACAGATAACATTGAGATTCTGTCTCCAGGCCTTGATCGTTTAGAAATTGCTTCCTCCAAATGGTCGATTATTGAGATTGCAAAGAATGTAGGAGTGGCTATTCCTATCACAAAAGCCCCACGTGACATTGATGAAGCTTTAATTAGTGCAGGACATATAGGATATCCATTATTGCTTAAGTCTCGTCGAGGGAATAGCGGAAAAGAAGTTTTTTTTATCAAAGATCAATACAATTTGAGGCAGGCTTGGCATAAGATTGTTTTAGATAACTGTTTGAATAAAAATGATTTTCCGATTTTGCAACAATTTATTTTCGGTAAAGTTTTCGGGTCATGTTTTCTTGCGGATAAAGGAAAGTTAATAAAATGTTTTACAGAGGAATATTTACATTGTCACAATGGAGATTTTGGTGCAAGCACTTTTAGAGTCCATTGTAACTGGCCGCTATTAGAAAATTATACAGAAAGACTTGTTCGGGCTTTAAGATGGACTGGGATTGGACATTTTGATTTTGTTGGAAGTCGAGAAAAAGATAGTGCATATTTGATTGAGATGAATGCTCGCTTTTGGGGAGCCTTGAAGTTATCGCTTGGGAATGGATATAATTTCCCTGCTGCTCTTATTTCCCTTTTGATTTATAAAACTTCTCCAGAGGAATTTTTTATTCCGCCTTCCAAGGGAAAAGGTTTTAAACCTTGTCTTTGGTTAGCTGGGGAGATGATGAGTTTTGTCAATTCTTTTAGAAAACAAAAGTTTTCTTGTATTTTTGATTTTTTAAAGAGATTGCAGATAACTGGGATTTCTGGTTTGTATGATGACTTTTGTTGGACTGATCCGCTACCCTTTTTTATTGAAATACTTTATTTTTTTAAAGAATTCCTGAGAACTAAATTTGCTTCTAAACCGGTTAAAAGAGAGATTCTAAAATAATTTTATAGAAAGTTATAGCGATGTTTAGTACGATGCAGAGATATAAAGATTTATTTCAGAAATTAGATTATAAGACCATTTTATTGAATGGTGTTTTGTGGACAGAGTATCAAAAGATGATCGTTCCGGTTGGCCCGGTTTTTGATAAATATGAGATTCCTTATGCCAAGCAGAGAGCTGATCTATTACGTTTTTTTAAAGAGTGCGTCTTGATGCGTGCTGGGGGCGGTTTTATTGACACACCGAATGCTTGGTATGCGGTAGTTTGTGATCGTCCGTTTGATTTAGCAGACCTTTCAGCTAACACGCGAAGTAAAGTGCGGCGCGGATTAAAGAACTGCGTTGTGCGGAGGATTGATGTAAAGTTTATGGCCGAACATGCGTGGTCGGTATTTTTCTCTGGTGTTAAACGATATAAAAATGATTGGCTAAGAGTATCTGAAGGGCAATTTAGGGAAAGCATTATAGCAACAGAAGGATTTGAAGATATTATTCACTATTGGGGGGTTTTTGAGCGAGGCACCGGAAAGTTTATTGCGTTTGTCAAAAATTATTTATATGATAGAACTGAGATTAATTATTGGACTATAAGGTTTCATCATGATTTTCTTAGTTTATATTCTAGCTATGCTCTTTTTTATGAAATGAATAGATATTACTTAGATGGAGAAAAGTTTGAGTATGTGAATGCAGGTTTCAGAAGTTTATTGCACGAAACGAATATTCAAGAATATCTTACAGAAAAATTCCTTTTTAAGAAACAACCGGTTGGATTAGAAATTTTTTATCGGCCTTTCATTGGTAGATGTATGTCGTTAACATATCCTTATCGGAGTTTATTGGGAAAACTGTATCAACCATTAGCTGCGCTTTATAAATTGGAGGAAATCAACCGAGCATGAAACGCCTGTTTGATTTTACAATTTCTTTGCTTGGCCTGGTTGTTATTTCGCCGGTATTAATTATAACCGCGCTATTGGTTAAAATTACTTCCGGAAGCCCGGTATTTTATAAACAGGCACGGGTTGGTTTAAACGGCAGGATTTTCCAGTTGCTTAAATTCCGCACAATGATTGTTAACGCCGATAAAACCGGGAGTTCGGTGACTACACGACATGATCCGAGAATAACCCCTTTAGGGAAGTTTTTGCGCAGGTTCAAACTAGATGAATTGCCGCAATTAATTAATGTGCTGAAAGGTGATATGAGTTTTGTGGGGCCAAGGCCTGACGTTCCTGGGTTTGCGGATAAGCTGCAAGGAGAAGATAGAATTATTTTAACCGTGCGGCCGGGAATCACAGGGCCTGCTACGTTAAAGTACAGAAATGAGGAGGCCCTTTTGGCTTCGCAAGCAGATCCGGACAAATATAATGCAGAAGTTATTTATCCGGATAAAGTGCGTCTTAATAGAGAATATGTTAAGAATCAGAGCTTTTTAGGAGATATGAAATATCTCTTGATGACAGTTTTTGGGAGGCCATTCCATGAGTAGAAAATTTGCCCCTTGGCCATATTATGGCAGAGAAGAGATAGAGGTTGTAACAAAAGTATTGCGGTCCGGTAGGGTGAATCAGTGGACTGGAACTGAAGTTGTGAATTTCGAGAACGAATATACCCGATATTTAAGGGTAGGGCATTGTGTTGCCCTTGCGAATGGCAGCATTGCTTTGGATGTTGCTTTGACTGTTTTGGATATTGGTAAGGGAGACGAGGTTATTGTTACTTCTCGGACTTTTGTCGCTTCGGCAAGCTGTATTGTTTTAAGAGGGGCTATTCCTGTATTCGCCGATGTGGACAGACAAAGCGGCAATATAACCGTTGAAACAGTCAGAAGGGTTTTTACTTCCAAGACCAAAGCGGTCATCGCGGTGCATTTGGCCGGCTGGCCTTGCGTTTTGGATGAATTGAGGGATTTCTGCAATAAAAAGAATATCTACCTGATCGAAGACTGCGCCCAGGCGCACGGAGCAAAATACAAGAATAAATCGGTCGGAGGTTTCGGCGATATCGCCTGTTTTTCTTTCTGCCAGGATAAAATTATTACCACAGGAGGGGAAGGCGGGCTTTTGGCAACAAATAATGAAAAATTTTGGCATGCCGCATGGAGCCTGAAGGATCACGGCAGGAATTATGACAAAACACTCAATAAGAAGCATGGGACTGGATTTGCCTGGGTCGTAGATTCTTTTGGGACAAACTATCGCCTGACCGAGATACAAGCGGCTTTAGGCAGAATTATGCTGAGGAAATTGGATAAATGGGTAGAAAAAAGGCGCCAACTCGCTTCTATCTTGAATGAATGTTTTGACGAAATGCCCGCATTAAGGGTAGTCATTCCTCCCAAGGAAGCGTATCATGCGTATTATAAATATTATGTTTACATACGGCAGGACGTGTTAAAAACTGGATGGACGCGAGATAGGATTTTGGAGGAGCTCGCAAGAAAAGGAATTAGCTGTGGTTCCGGTTCGTGCCCTGAAGTGTATTTGGAAAAGGCTTTTGTGGATTATTGTCGCAAGATAGGCAAGCCTCGACAAAAAAGACTGCCTGTTGCTAAAGAATTAGGCGAAACCTCCATGATGTTTCAGGTGCATCCGACGTTGCATAAGAAGGATTTGTATTATCTTGTAGAGCGCATGCGAAGCATCCTTAAGAAGGCGACAAGATGAAAAGAATCAAAGATTCAGTAGTGAGCTTTCGCAGGATATTGATCATTCTGACGCATCTTTTCATCATTGTATTTTCTTTTTGGCTGGCTTTCCTTTTGCGTTTTGATTTCAATATTCCCCTTAAATATTGGATAACGTTTTATCATCGCCTGCCTATATTATTGTGTTCCAAGGTCATTGCTTTTGTTATTTTTGGGACATTTTCAGGTTTGTGGCAATATGTAAGTATTGATGATGTATGGAAAATCGCCAAAGCCAGTTTGACAGCAACCATTATTTTTATTCTAAGTGAAATTTCCTTATTTGGTTTGCAGGATTTTCCGCGCACCATATTCGCGATCGATTGGATCATTTGCACAGGGTTGGTGATAGGCATACGCTTTACTTCCCGCTATATACGGGAAAGGTATTATCATAATTATAAATTCGGGTTTAAGAAGATCCTCATCGTTGGCGCCGGCGCTACGGGGGTCATGCTTCTTCGCGAATACCGCAAGCATCCGGACATGGGCAAAGTCGTTGGGTTTATGGATGACGACAGGGTGAAGCTGAATGAGACGATCCATGGCATAAAGGTTTGGGGGACACGCAGGGCCATCCCTAAGGTCGCCGAAAGATTCGGCGTGGATGAGATCGTCATTGCCATGCCTGAGGTAAGAGGCGACCAGATGCGCGAGGTTT
>JAQTVR010000160.1 GCA_028706995.1 Dehalococcoidales bacterium | reverse complement strand
CGCCGGGATTTTCAAAAACAGATATAGAAGGCATGATGGAAACGATACTGGATATGAAAACGGTACCTGAAGACCTGTCCGGTTCCATTGCAGAGTCTCAGACCGGGGGGATACTTTTTTGGGGACAGCATCACCGATATCTGGTGATGCCGCCTTTCCCTGTGGCTAAAGGAAGAGTTTCCGGTACCTGTGAAATTGAACCTCTTTATTCCCTTATGCATCAGGAATTTCTCCTGGGTCTGGTAATTGTGAGGCTCGGGGAGTATGGTATCGGCGTTTTTCAGGGTGAGAAATTACTTTCCAGCAAGGTTGGCACAGGCCTGGTACATTCCCGCCACCGTCAGGGTGGCTCTTCAGCCCATAGATTTGAACGGCATCGAGAAAAGCAGATGGAAACCTTTTTTACACGGGTCTGCCGGTATGCCAGGGAGCAGTTGGATTCCTATGCCGGACAATTGGATCATGTTCTTTATGGAGGTAGCCCGGAAACCATACTGGATTTCCGGAAGCAATGTCACTTTCTCCACGAGTTCGACAAAATAACCTTAGACCGTTTGCTTAACATAAGAAACCCTAAACAATCGGGGCTAGTAGAAGGGATTCAGGAAGCCTGGTCAAGCAGGGTTATTCAATGGGATTAAAATGGGCACCTATTCAAAAGTCAGCCTTAATATCTTATCATCACCGGATTGCGGAATACCCCGGACAACCCCGGTTATTAGTGAGTATATACAGGGCTCCACAGGGGCCGTGCGATGAATAGGGAATTTCATAATTCAGTTTAACTCCGTCCAAGAGTTGCCAAACGCTGATAATTCGTTATGAGGAGACTTTACATAACCATTGGTTTTGTTCCTGATATTAATGGTCGGGGTGAGAGGATTCGAACCTCCGACCACCTGAACCCCATTCAGGTGCGCTACCTGGCTGCGCTACACCCCGACACTGCATATACTATCATATATTGACATACGTAGTAAATAGCTTTAACCGGATGATCCCGGGGTATATCTTAATAGAGCGTTAAGAAAATATCTTTACCCTTTATGGTTATATCGTTTACTTCCGGCATCGAATCAAGTATGTCTACCAACGGCAGATATTCATTCAAGGAAAGAGTGATCTCGGTATTTTTACCCATGCACCCGCTGATAACCAGCACTCGCAGATTTTCGATATCTTTTAACTTATCGCCCAGCGTTTTAATCTTGAAAGGCTCTGTCGGTAAGCCAACAATAACTTTAATCATGCCTTTATACAGGACAGATTCCGGGTTACTGTTAATGGTAAGGTTTTTAATTTCTTTTAGATCATTCTTTGTTTGCTTTGCAAGTTCCTTAACCTCTGAAATAGCGGGTTCTTCGGACTCTTTTATTGAATCAACTGCAACCGGTGCTTCTTCAATAGTAGTACTACTTTCAGTATTTTCACACATCTCGATATCTTCAAGGGTTTGAAATACCGTATTTGTAATTTCCGATTCAGATTGTTCTTCGGTCGCTTCTTTCGTTTCAGGTGTTAATGGCATCCCCGTTATATAAGTTTCTTCTGTTTCTACTGTGATTTTATTTTCAAATTTGGGTGCGGAGTTCCTGCCTGATTTTATTGCTGAAAGTGATTTCCGTGCCTTTTTCTTAATATCTTCCAATGTTATTTTATGATTTAACAATATCCCGTTAACAATATCCCTTTCGGTTTTCCATGCAATTTCAATTGCTTTAAGCTTCGTCTCTCCTGCATCGCGGGAAGCATATATTTTGGCTCTTTTTTTATCCTTTTCAGCTTTCTTCTTATCCCTGTAAGCGGTCTGCAGCGCTTTATCTATAGTGTTTTTTTCATATAATAACGCCTGCCATATTGCACTATCTCTGACGATCTTAGCCCTTTGGATAGTCCTCAATGTTCCATACTTTATTCTGCGAACGGATTTTTTGTCGGCTCCGATAATACCCTTAGCTTCGGCATCGTAAGCATCTTTAATAATCTGTTCTTCTATATCTTTTGCTGCCTTGACTGATATTTTCCTGTTATTTTTAGCATTATCTATAGCTTTTAGTTCCGTCTCTCTTATTACCTTTATAGCATCGTCAGTTTTCATCAGCATGTCACGCATCATCTTGCCTTCATCAGCTCTGGCTTTTATGATAGCAAGCTCTTTATTTTCTATAGCAGCCTTTACAGCCTGCCTGGCATCCGCATCCGCCTTATAAATAGCATCTTTCTCGTTCTTTTTGATTTGCCGGATCATTGCCTTTTTAGTCGGTTCTTTAATATTGGACAAATACGGCCTCCGAAAAGATATATAAAGTATATATTTATACCTTTTTGCTTTAACAAGGTAAAACAGAAGTATACGCTATTAAATATTTATGCAAATAAGTATAAACGTAGTAATTTATACTGTCAATATATAGTTTACATAAAAATTGAGGAAGATATATAAATAATTAATAGGAATTGAGGCTGTTCGCTGGAACGGACTCCGGCATGACGATAAGGAAAGGATGACATTTAAGGGCGGACTCTCGCTTTATTTAATATCCGGATATGTTATTTATAGTTGTACAATAACCGGCTTCTAATACTTCTATCGCTTCCAGCAGGGCTTCAAGTACATCTCCCGATGCGTTTTCCAAAGCTTCATTCAAAAAGTTCCAGTTATTTAGTGATGAATTATTAAGTGTTTCAACAAATCCATCATAACCGTTACTTGATATAGATATAATAGATGATGGTATAACAAATGGCGGGACACATTTACTACCGTCAATCCCTATGGTAGTATCCGAACGTGCCTGTTCTGTGGTGAAAGTGGTATCTGTTTTATTTACTTCCTCTGTATTACTCCTTATTAAAGGTACGCTTCCTGAAACAGTGGCAAGCATCGATAACTGGTCTCGCATTACATCGGTGGCTTTTTTAATGGCCTGTGCATTGTTCTCTGAAGCCATATTCACTATTTCAAGCACTCTCTCATCAATCAGCCTGGTATACAGCTCGGCTTTTCCCTCATCTGAAAAAGCAAAAAACAATCGAGCCTGTTCTGATGCCAGCTTAACCGAATACAGGGGGCTATCCGGCATGCTGCTACCGGAAGCTGAAACTACACCACCACCTGAGAGCAATAGTACGA
>JAQTVR010000159.1 GCA_028706995.1 Dehalococcoidales bacterium | reverse complement strand
TTTTAAGCAAATAGGCTTATGGGTTGGTTTGGGAAATTCAAACTTTTTTACTCCCAAATCTTTCCTGAAACAAACGAAATAAATTCTTTCTCTGGCTTGGGGCACTCCATAATAACTCGCATTTAGTATTTCAAAAAAAGGGTCATAACCTATACTTCGCAAAACCCGCAGTATCGTGCTGAGCGTCTTGCAATTGTCGTGCCTTGCGAGATTCCTAACATTCTCTAAAAATAACACTTTGGGCTTATGAAAATCCGCTATCCTCGCTATATCAAAAAACAAGGTTCCTCTTGTATCGCTGAATCCATTTTGTTTCCCTGAAATGCTGAATGCTTGGCAAGGAAAGCCCCCGCAAAGGACATCGTGAGGAGGAATATCTTTAGCCTCAATTTTAGTGATGTCTCCTGCTGGTTCGTCCCTGAAATTTGCTTTGTAGGTAACGGCTGCATATTTATCCCACTCGGAAGTAAAAACGCATTTCCCTCCAAGTGATTCCAGGGCTATTCTAAAACCACCTATCCCAGCAAACAAATCGATGAAAGCATATTTAGGCATTGTATTTTCAGTTCGCTTATTCAATTTATTTTTTCCATTTTTTCTCTCGCTCGTTTTCTCGCTGCTTTACCTTTTTTAGTCTTAAAATAAATCTTTAATCTTTTATTGTGACAATCCCTGCAATAGTGGTCTAAGTCGCCACTTTCTGTTTTATTTTTGCAAAATTGTGAAATATCTTTTATTACTTTACATTTAGAACATCTTTTTTTCATTACAGGTTACGCTCGTCTTTGAACTTGGGGTTTTTCATTGTATCGCCAATCTCATTTAATCCCTTTATTTTGAAATTTTACTTAAGACCTTCTTCAGGTCTTCTTTCTTATAGAGCCTATAATTATTAATGGGATGCCTTCGGGCTTTTAATTTCCCTTTCGCATCCCATCTGTGCAGGGTCATTACGGTAACCCCTAAAATTTCTGAGGCTTCTTTAACGGTAAGGTATTCTTTGAAATTTGCCATAAAACCCTCTACAAGTATCTACATATTATATTGCAGATAAGATGGGTGGTCAATGAAAAACGACTGGCGACTTATTTAGAGGTTAGGCTAATTTTATTCACAGCATTCTTAAGGTCATCACCATTTATATGAAGGTAGCGTTCTGTTGTGCGGAGATTGCGGTGGGATAGGAGTTCCTTTATAGTCAATAGATTCTCTCCTTGCCTCAAAAGAGTCGTGGCAAAGGTATGCCTTAACGTGTGGGGTGATAATTTATCTTTCTCAATCTGTGCTTGTTTCAGATATTTCTTGACCAAGTGCCAGACAGAACCGTTGCCTATCCTTTGATTACGTTTGCTCAAAAAGAGCGGCTGTTGGGCTGTAGCGTTCTCTCTGCTCTTCAAATAACGGTTAAGGGTTATCATTACCTCATCATTTGCAGGAAGTATACGCTCTTGGTTGCCCTTTCTCGTGACCTTTATGGTGCCATCTTCAAAGTTTACGTTGCCGACATCCAATTCTGTCAACTCACTGAGTCTCAATCCCATTCCAAGAAGCATCGTTATAATCGCCGTATCCCGTGCCTTGAAGTATTTCGTGGCATTCTTCTGAACAGTCCGCAATAACCGCTTGTATTCCTGCTCTGTGAGATAGGAAGGTTCCTTCTGCTGGGTCTTGGGCATCTTTATTGTGGCTGTTGGGGCTACTTTGACCCTTCCTTCGCTTGTTAAGTATCTGAAGAATGACTTTAGTGTCGCCAATTTTCTGCCCCTGCTGACCGCAGCATTACCCCTATCAGCCAAAAACTGCATATACGCCTTAATAGTATACTGGTCGACATCGCCGACCTGCCAGTCCTTGCCGAGTTCCTTATCAGCAAATTCGGAGAATTTCCCCAGGTCGTGCCTATACGCATCCACGGTCTTGGGCGAAAAACCCCTTTCCGTGCCAACGTAGCCTAAGAACTGCTCTATTTCCTGCTTCATATCTACCGCCCCCTTTCGTCATCGTAATCATTGCCATTACTTCGGGCGGAAGTCAAGTTATTTTGGATTAAATAGAGTATTTAATCACAAATATAGCATATCTGCTACGCCCCGCTACATAGACAGAAATAGCACCCCGTAACCGCCGGAACATTATAGAGTTACGGGTTCGGGTAATGCGTCATAATGCTTTGTGTTAGGGTAAAATCTGTATGTTTAATTTAAAATAATGTGGGCTAATCAGAAGAGGCCGAGTGATAGGCTATTTATATCTTATTCCCGCTGCTCGGTTCTGTTTTAACAACCTTATCGTACAGCTCATTTACTTCTTTCTCAGTCCATATGCGGAATCGTGTTGAGGAATACCTGCCTGCCAGTTTCTTCATATACGATTTGTATTGGGCTGATTCGCCTATTAGAACTATCACGCTGGCAGCAGCATTATGTAATTGTAGCGTTACAAGGGTGCCTCTTAAGGCTTTCTGTTTTTCAGTGCAAGGCACTTCAAATGCGATGAAAGGCAAATATTTGTATTTGTCGCCTTTTGCTATTTTATAAAGCTCTTTAGCTCCCTTACCCTTATAATACCAAACACAATCGGGGTTCCCCATACTATACATCTTACCGTAGCCTCTGCCTGTAGAATGAAAACCAAAACATCTACCGATTTCGATTATCTTCCGTATGCATTCTGAATGTGTCATACCATCCCTTTCTTTCGTGCCAATTTTCCTGGAAGACTGGGCTTGCTCATTTCTTTCATAACTCGATTCCAGTCGCATCCGTTGATTGCTCGGTCATCGATATATACGTGAGCGACAAATTTTTCCATTTCTATATGATGAAAGGGGAAGCCGTATTTTCTAAGCCAGGCTTCAGTTATTTTATTACTTTTGTAATTTCGTGAACTATAAAAAACAATGGTATGCCCCTTTTTATGTAACCTTTTTACGGCTTCCAGCGCACCTTTGATAGGCATTGCCTTCATTAGCTCACGGGGGTTGCTATCCACCCGTTTAAAATCAATTTGTGAGCAGTCCGCAACCGTTCCGTCCACATCGATGGCTATGGTCAATTTTTTGCCTAAAGGCAAAGCGTTCATTTATACTCCTAAAATACATACTCTTTCGACTTCTCCACTATCAGGGTATCCTTAACTATCCC
>JAQTVR010000158.1 GCA_028706995.1 Dehalococcoidales bacterium | reverse complement strand
AAAGCCTATGACATGAAAAAGATCATAGCCAGTATTGTCGATTCCGGTGATTTTCTTGAAATTCACCAGTATTTTGCTCCTAACATTATCGTCGGTTTGGCCAGACTAAATGGAAAATCGATAGGCATAGTTGCCCAACAACCTTCCTTTATGGCAGGGGTGATCGATATCGATGCCTCCGATAAAGCTGCCAGATTCGTTCGTTTTTGCGATGCCTTTAATATTCCGCTGATTAGTTTAGTGGATGTCCCCGGTTTTATGCCCGGGGCTGGACAGGAACATGGAGGCATTATCCGCCACGGAGCTAAACTTATTTATGCCTACGCCGAAGCTACAGTACCCAAAGTAACCGTTATTACCCGGAAAGCTTACGGCGGTGCATATATAGTTATGAGTTCAAAACACCTCAGGGGGGATATCAATCTTGCCTGGCCTACGGCGGAAATCGCCGTTATGGGGGCGGAGGGCGCAGTCAATATTATATTTAGAAAAGATATTGCCGCATCGAGAAACCCGGAGGAAACCCGGCAAAAGCTAATCGGAGAATATAAAGAAAAATTCGATAACCCATATGTTGCCGCGGCTCGCGGATATATAGATGATGTTATCGACCCGTCGGAGACCCGTCCCAAACTTATTCGCGCGCTGGAAATGCTGCAAAATAAGACCCAGCGTATACCATCTAGAAAACATGGTAATATTCCGTTATAGAAGGGGGCAACTATTATGAATAAAAATCCATTAAAAATTACAGATGTAACCATGCGCGATGGGCACCAGTCATTGCTGGCGACGCGCATGCGAACGGAAGATATGATACCTATCGTCGCAGAGATGGATAAAGCCGGCTTTTATTCTTTAGAGGTCTGGGGTGGAGCTACTTTCGATGTTCCGACCCGCTTCTTGAACGAAGACCCATGGGAGAGATTGAGCTCATTGAAGTGGCTGGCTCCCAAAACGCCTTTGCAGATGCTTCTAAGGGGACAGAATATCGTCGGGTACCGTAACTATGCCGACGATGTCGTTGAAGCCTTTGTACGCCACGCCGCCAGGACAGGTATCGACATTTTCAGGATATTCGATGCCTTGAATGACGAGCGCAACTTTGAAACGGCGCTAAAAGTGATCAAGGAATGTGGCAAGCACACCCAGTTATCGCTGTGTTATTCGTTAACGGAACCCAGGATGGGAGGCCCTGTATATAACCTGGATTATTATATAAATAAGGCTATTAAAATCGAAAAAATGGGAGCCGACAGCTTGTGCATAAAGGATATGGCAGGACTTATTGCCCCAGATGATGCCTATACCTTAATTAAAGCACTTAAAAATGAATTGAAGATACCCATACAATTACATACCCATTACACCAGCGGAATGGCTTCAATGAGCATTCTTAAAGCTATCGAAGCCGGTGTCGACATCATCGATACGACACTGGCTCCCTTTGCCCTGCGTACCTCGCATCCTGCAGTAGAGCCTATTACTGCTGCCCTGCAGGGGACTTCCCGTGACACAGGGCTCGATATGAAACAACTCGTTAAGCTGGGAGAATACTTCGAATCCATAGCTCCCAAATACAGGGATTTTATGACAACAAATAAAATGGCCGTAATCGATACCGAAGTTTTGATACACCAGGTTCCCGGCGGTATGATTTCCAATTTTGTCAGCCAATTGAAAGAATCTAATGCACTGGATAGAATAGGCGAGGTTTACGCCGAATTACCGAAAGTCAGGAAAGAATTGGGTTATCCGCCGCTGGTTACACCTACAAGCCAGATAGTCGGAATACAGGCGGTTCAAAACGTCCTCTTCGGGCGTTACAAGGTTATATCAGCCCAGGTAAAAGACTATGTCTACGGTCTTTATGGGCAGCCCCCCGTACCGATTGCACCCGAAATCCAGAAACTGGTTCTCAAAGGCTATGAGCGGGGTGAAACACCCATCACGCAGAGACCGGGAGATATACTCAAACCCGAGATGGATAAAGCCTTCGAGGATACAAAGCATATCGCCCGAAATCTCGGTGATGTGCTGATATATGCCCTTTATCCGACCACCGGAATGCGCTTCCTGAAATGGAAATACGGGATAGAAACGCCGCCACCTGAAACAAAGGGTAAGACACTGGAAGATATACAGAAAGAGGACGAATTAATCGCCAAAGTCAAATGCGGCAAGCTGTCAGAAATGCATGCAACTGCAATGACAACTGCAACCACGCAGCCTGTTGAAGTAAAAACTGCGCCGGCAACAACGGTGGCTCCGGTAGTTCCTCCGCCAGCATCCGCGGCTGCGGCAGCACCACCTCCACGACATGCCCCAGCAGCAAAAACAGAGACCAGGGTAGATGGAACAGTCATTGCTGCGCCTATGCCCGGGCTTGTCATCCGATATACCGTTAATGTCGGCGACGAAGTGAGAGAAGGCGATATCGTTGTGGTAATAGAAGCTATGAAGATGGCAATAGACCTGCCGGCTACGGTTAAAGGCAAGGTTAAAGCCATCAAGTTCAAGGCAGGGGATCACGTCTCGCGCGATGATGTCCTGGCTATCATCGGTTAGCCCTTTGCAATTTGCGGGTAAAATTTTTTATGATATTTACTTATGATGAAAAAGGGCTATACTATTGCTTATCGTCCTTTTCCGAAAGGTAAATAATTTATGGGAAAAACTTTAGCTGAAAAAATATTAAGCTTAAAGGCGCAAACCGATGTCAAGGCAGGAGATATTGTCATTTCGCCGGTGGACCTGGCTTTCGTCCAGGATACTACAGGACCTTTAACGGTGCGCGAGTTTGAAAATAACGGCTTCGAAAAACTGGCTGATAAAGATAAGACCGTTCTATTTATCGACCACGCTGCTCCCAGCCCCAATAGCCAGTTATCCACCGACCATATAGTCCTGCGACGCTTTGCCCGGAATACGGGTGCAATATTATCAGATATCGGAGAGGGTGTTTGCCACCAGCTGGTGGCTGAAAATATGGCAAAACCGGGAGACGTTATCGTCGGCGCCGATTCTCATACTGTAACCGCAGGCGGACTGGGAGCTTTTGCTACCGGCATGGGGTCTTCGGATATCGCCGTTGCCATGGCGCTGGGTAAAACATGGTTCCGCGTTCCCGAAACAATTAAAGTAATTTGTACCGGCAAGTTCC
>JAQTVR010000157.1 GCA_028706995.1 Dehalococcoidales bacterium | reverse complement strand
TCACCATAGAAGACGGAGCTATAAGATGGATGGTGCATCCCTACCTTTTTCATATAAGGGAAAAACCAGGCATAAAAATAGATTGGGAACATACGGATTTTAAATGGATAAAGCCGCAGGAAATCGACAACTACCAAACGGTGCCCATGTTGAAAGAGGTACTTGCACGGGTATATAAAATATGATATTAACCTGTTAAATAGATATTTCCTTGTAATATGCCTTATTGCCACTTTAAGGGGCAAAAGAATAGAATTCTAGCTTACATATTAAATAGACGACCTGTCAAAGAACCCCGTTATTTTTAGTAAACAGCGATTAATACTATGAGCCAGATAACTAGCAATACACATAAAAATATCATATTAGCCATTGCCACTATGACCTCTTTCCTGACGCCTTTTATGGGCTCTTCTATAAACATAGCTCTTCCATCGATAGGCGCAGAATTTTCCATGGAAGCTGTAACACTTAGCTGGGTAGTCAGTTCATCTCTTTTGTCGTCAGCAGTCTTCCTACTGCCAATGGGACGTATAGCCGATATATACGGACGGAAACGGGTGCTTACACTTGGCATAATTGCCTTTACCATCTTCTCTTTCCTGCTGGCAATCAATAATTCTCCATCTTTTTTAATAGTCCTCCGTGTTTTACAGGGTATTGGCAGCGCAATGATATTCAGCACCGGCGTAGCTATCTTGACATCGGTATTTCCCGCCGAAGAAAGGGGCAGGGCGCTGGGAATAAACGTAGCTGCTGTATACATTGGGTTGTCGATGGGGCCGTTCTTGGGCGGTATTCTTACTCATAACTTCGGATGGAGCAGCATATTCTGGATAAATGTGCCGCTGGGATTAATAGTCCTTTTCATGATACTGTGGAAGCTAAAGGACGAATGGGCTGAGGCTAAAGGAGAGAAGTTCGACATCATAGGTTCTCTGATCTACGGGAGCAGTTTAGTTACCATGATGTACGGGGTATCCGTACTGCCGGAATTATCGGCTATCGGTTATCTTGTGGCAGGTTTCTGCGGACTTTTAGCCTTCCTCCGGTGGGAAATGAAGACACCCAGCCCGGTATTCAATGTCAGCCTGTTTAAGAACAATCCGGTATTTGCTTTTTCCAATCTGGCGGCGCTTATAAATTACAGCGCTACCTTTGCCGTAGCTTTCCTTTTAAGCCTTTATCTGCAGTATACCAAAGGGATGAGTTCACAGAGCGCCGGCTTGATCTTAATAGCTCAACCTGTAGTAATGGCTATCGTCTCACCAATCGCTGGAAGGCTCTCGGACAAGATGGATTCCCGTATACTTGCCTCCATAGGTATGGGAATAACATCGGCTGGCCTTGTATACTTTGCTTTCGTGGATGCAGACACGGCAATGGGCTTTATTATCACCGGACTTATAATTGTCGGACTGGGGCTTTCTTTATTTTCATCTCCTAATGCGAAGGCAATAATGTGTTCGGTCGAAAGGAAGTTCTATGGTGTATCGTCGGCGACCCTGGGAACTATGCGGCTGGTAGGTAATATTCTCAGCATGGGTATCGTTACCTTGCTCTTTGCTATATATATCGGGAAGGTCGAAATTACACCCGAATACTACGGTCTTTTCCTGAAGAGCATGAAAATAGCCTTCGCTATCTTTGCCGGGCTGTGTTTTCTGGGTGTCTTTGCATCGCTTGCCAGGGGCAAAACACGGTAAAAGCATTCAGATTTACCCATATGGACTTATCGAATCCCCGGCTAACATAAAAAATGCCATAAAACCGGTTGCATCAAACAAAGGTTAAAAATATCCAGTAAACCAACACGTTCAGTACTGTCAGCGGAATGCCAATTCTGATAAACTCCAAAAATGTTATTGTAACACCGCCTTTCTTCTCAGCATTCTGGATGATTATTATGTTGCTGGCTGCCCCAAGTATCGTCAGGTTTCCGGCGATAGTGCAGCCTGCAACCAGTGCCATTAACTCTTGAGTGGTCACTCCCAGGTGCATTAGCAGAGGTAAATACAGAGCGGCAAGCGGCACATTGGAAAGCACCTGGCTGAGAAGGACGCTTACCGCAAAAATAATACCCGTCGAAGTGATGTCAAGATTGGCGTTTTCAATGGCGGATTGAATTATATTCGAGTTCCAGACGCTTTGCATCAGTATGAACATCGAGGCGAAAAATACCAGGGTGAACCAGTCTATCCTCTTGATAATACCCGGTTTTTTGGGCAGGTAAAATATGATCGGCAGTGCAGCGATTATTGCAATATAGGTCAGCTTGAAATCGACATCCAGTTCCAGAAGCACTATTATTATTTTAGTCAGTATAAGAAAGATCAGCAGTACCAGTGAGATCCTGGAGGCAGTTGCCAGTTTCTTGTCCTGAATTTCCTCAGGTGTAAAGGCGAAGTTATTGCCGTTGAAGTGCTTGCGGTAAAACAGGCGTAACAGCAGGTAAGCTATAAACAGGTTTATCAGCGTAGGCAGCAGCAGGTATCTCAGAAAGGTCACGAAGGGATTGGTTATATCCCCGTTTAAGGCTATCAGAAGGTTTTGAGGATTACCTATAGGGCTCATAACGCTGCCGATGGTTACCGCAAAAGCCAGCGCCAGAAGCAATATCTTAGGTTTCGTATTGGATTTATTAGCCAGCGATAAAACTACTCCGGTGCCGATGATTGCCAGCGTATCGTTCATCAGTATTGCCGATAGAATACCTGCACCGAACAGGATAAAAAGAACCAGGCTGGTCAGTGTTTTAGCCCTATTAAACATTTTATAGGCGAGGTTGGATAGATAACCGCTCTCTTCCATAGCCTGCCCGATGATAAAAACACTGAACAAGAAGAGCATCACGTCGGTATTTATGGATTTTAGAGCATCTATCGGGGAGATTTGCCTGGTTAACGATACCGCCAGCGCGCCGAACAGCATTATTTGCCATATTTGCAGGCGCACATTGCCTATCTGCCGGATAGCGATAAGTACGAATACAAGAAGCAGGACTATTATTGAAATCATAAAAATATTATGAAGATTTCTAAAATTATCCTTTATTATACTACAAAGTAATATTTTTAATAATTTAGTCCATTTACATATATTTAAAGGGAGAATTATATTTGGGGCAGTATCTAAGGGGGATTGACAATTGTTCGTCTTCGAAATAGGATTAAATAAAGGGGTGA
>JAQTVR010000156.1 GCA_028706995.1 Dehalococcoidales bacterium | reverse complement strand
TGTCAGACTCAGGGACTAAATACGAAATCATATTCACAAGTAATAGAATAAAAAGGGATTGGGAAGCACTAGAGATAAAGTTTCCCGATAGAGTAAGGGACTGCAAAAACTTCTTGGAAAACAACCCGGAAGATAGAAGAAAAGTAATCGGTATACTTAAAAAATTGCATCCGCCCTATAAGGGAATACTCCAATACGATATTACAAAAGATGATTATAGAGTGTGGTATCGCGTTGATAGGAAAAACAGGACTGTAAATAGGGATATAAAAATATTCGGGGTGGGGTAATTACCAAGTTTCGTAGAGATCCTTCGCTTCGCTCAGGATGACGGAGGGCAAAAACTCAGGATGACAGGTACAGAAGCAGGAGTTCGCATTAGACGTCTAAACGTTGTGATGTTATAATGATATTGTAACTTATACAAGGAGGTAAACAATGGTTAATCAAACAAAAAGAACGACCGTTTATTTAGATACCGATCTGCATAAAGCCCTGCAGTTGAAATCAGTGGAAACATCAAGAACGATTTCGGATATGGTAAATGAAGCGGTAAAAACTTCACTCGCGGAAGATGCGGAAGACATAACGGCGTTTGAAGAGAGGGAACAAGAACCTTTGATCAGCTATGAAGAAATGGTCAAAAAGCTAAAAATAGATGGCAGAATATAAAATATTTTTCAAGGCGCCGGTTGAGAAGGATCTCCGAATAATACCCCGGAAAGACACTTTAAGGATTTTGCAGCGTATTAAATCGCTTACTGCCGACCCGCGACCAACCGGTTGCGAAAAACTGATCGGACAGGAAAGATACCGGCTAAGATACGGCAACTATCGTATTGTATATTCCATTCAGGACGATATGTTAACGGTATGGATAGTGAAAATCGCCCATCGCAAGGATGTTTACCGTTAGATATCAAATAATCAGCGGATTTACCGGTTAGAACGTTAGAGATTGCTTCGTCGGTCACCTGACAGCTCCTTCCCCGCAATGACGGTAAGGATGACAAAAGCACATGGCTATAATAGAACATTTGTGCTAATATGGGGGGACGTGGAGGCAGAAACTAATGCCGGATAAAATAGATAATTCCCATAATTTAAAAAGAGGCGCCCCCAGGGGCAATCAGAATGCCCGCAAGCACGGTTTTTACTCCCTCGTCCTGGATGCCGATGAGCAATCCGATTTCGAACAGGCGGTTGAGGTTTTTGGTATCGATGAGGAGATCGCACTGCTAAGGACCAAGATAAAATCCGTCTTAAGGCACGACCCGGAAAATATAGACCTGCTGATGAAAGCCATCACCACCCTGAGCGGGCTTTTAAAGACACGCTATAACATCGGTAAAGAGGATAAGACAGGCTTAAGGGAAGCCATAGGAAACGTGCTGAAAGACGTCGCCCTGCCGCTGGGTATCGGCATAGGGAGCCTGTTTGATAAATAGGCTCCGCCCCTACCAGAAAGAGATAGCCCTGGCGGTACTGGACAGCATATTCAACAGGAAAGGCTGCGCCTTTTCGGTGGAGATCGCCCGCCAGGGAGGCAAGAACGAGCTATCGGCCCAGCTCGAACTGCTGCTGCTGACATTATTTATGTCAACCTCTAAGAACCTGGTAAAATGCGCCCCCACCTTTAAGCCTCAGGCGTTAATCTCAATGGCGCGCTTAAAGGACAGGCTCGACGATGCCGGTTTTGGCGGCGTTTGGTCGACCGAACAGGGATACATCATAGTGCTCGGCAACTGCCGGGCAATTTTTCTCTCGGCAGAGGAGTCGGCGAATGTTGTGGGAAACACTGCACATATCCTTCTTGAAATAGACGAGGCGCAGGATGTAAGCAGGGAAAAATACGCTAAGGATTTCAAGCCGATGGGCGCTACCACCAACGTAACCACCGTTCACTACGGCACCGCCTGGGACGATTCTACCCTGCTGGAAGAAGTTAAGCAGGATAATTTAGAATTGGAAAGAAAGGACGGTGTTAAGCGGCACTTTGGCTATGACTGGCAGGAAGTCGCCAAATATAACCCGGATTACCTGGCTTATGCCGAAGCGGAAAGGGAACGGCTGGGAGAGAACCATCCGCTGTTTCGCACGCAGTACTGCCTTCTGCCTATACACGGCGGCGGCGGTTTTTTAGATTCCCAGCAAAAGGCGCAGCTTAAGGGAAACCATTCACGGCTTCATCGACCTCAAAAAGATAGAATTTACATCGCCGGAATCGATATCGCCGGCGAGTCCGAGGAAGCCGAAGACGCCAGACTGAGGAACCTTAAACCGCTTAAGGATTCAACGGTCGTTACCATCGGCGAGCTGGATTTTTCCGGGACCGCCGACATGCATAAGCAGCCGGGGATCAAAATAGTGGAGCATTACTGGTGGACGGGTAAAAAGCACACGGAGATGTATCCGCAATTGGCGGATATTTTGAGTAACGTATGGCGCTGCCGGAAAGTGGTCATAGATGCCACCGGCATCGGGCAGACGGTAAGCTCGTTCTTGAGGAAGGCGCTGGGTTCCCGGATAACGCCTTTTATCTTTACCGCCGGTTCGAAATCGGAACTGGGGTTTAACCTTTTAGCAGCCGTCAATTCGGGCAGGTTGAAGATCTACGCCGCTGACGGCTCGAATGAGTATATGGAGCTGTGCCGGCAAATAGACGGTGCGAAAAGCCGTTACCGCCCCAACCGGACAATGAACTTCTTCGTCGAGCCGTCCCGGGGACACGATGATTTTTTAATGAGCCTGTCTCTTTTGGTGGAAGCCGCCGCCGACTGCACCCCCCGCAAGGCAAAAGGAAGGGTATAAAAAAACCCCCTCATATTTCAGAGGGGGTTTTTACATTCAATTATTTAGATCCTGAACTTGGTCCTAGTAGGAGCTGTACGCCATCCTTTTACCCAGCCAGATAGCGAAGACAAAAACGACTACCACCCCTATCCCGATCCAGACCCACATCAACCACTCGGGCCAAGTCGAGCCGACCGTAAACGTGTTAACCGTACTCCATGCACCGGAATTGGCAGCGCCATCCGTAGCCTGTACTCTCCAGTAGTAAGATGCGTTATCAGCCAGTTTCACGAACGCCTGACCTTCCGGCGGGGTATATGTCGATACTGCTAAACCGGCTATCTCAAGAACCGTACCGGCAGTGCTGAAACTGCTATCTTTAGCAACCTGCAATGT
>JAQTVR010000155.1 GCA_028706995.1 Dehalococcoidales bacterium | reverse complement strand
CCTTTAGCATATCAACTGAAGTTTTGCCACCCTGGATGTTACCGGTTATTATTATCATAGGTTTACTGATATTAATTGCTTTGATTATATTTTTAATAAAAAGCATTCGGAAGAACGGGTCGGAATCGAACTTATCCTATTACAGCGAGGTAAAGACCGGGATCTATGAAAAACGTCAACAACCGGTTACACCTGTACCTTCAATAGGGGAAGAGTTCGATAAACCTGTTATTGAAGAAGTTCCCCGGGTTAATGAGGTCGTGGAAATAGCAAAACCTGTCCAGGTAACCGTATTTGCCCTGAAAAAACTTCAGGAAATGCTCCGTGCCAAAACCAGCGACCCTGAACTTTTCTTCAGATTGTCGGTGTCTCCGCTGGATGCGACCCAGCTAAATATGAAGATAGACAAGATTAAAGCAGGTGATACGGTAATTGAAAGTGACGGAATAAAAGTGCTGGCAATTGTTCCTGAAGCGTCTAAGGCGTTGGAAGGAAGGACTATTGATTATCAAGAAACAGAACAGGGCGGCGAATTCAGCGTAGTACAATAATATTTTTATTAAAATAAACAGGTAAAACCATTTAAAGAAATAATATCAGTATTAATTGTTTGTTGCCTGAGTGAGTCTGCAAACCCTTAACATAAATAAGGTTTACAAAATTATTTGTTATTTATCCATTTTATTGATGAAGTTGGCTAAATCGCTGTAATTTAATATCCCGATAATTTCATTATTCCCAGTCACCGGTAGTTGTTCTGTCTTCTCCTCTTGAAAAATCCTCAGAGCGGTGGCGAGGTTATCTTCCGGCGATACCCTTTTAAGTTCGCTTAATGGAGTCATTACATCTATTGCCGTTTTTACAGGCCACTGGTTGCGGGACAGAGTCCTTATACTTCGCATGTTTACCAGCCCTAGTGTCCGATTGCCGGAGGTTACAATAAGGCAGTGTTTGCGGTAGGGTTTTATATAATCGTTATACATGCTGTCGATGCTGTTATCTGACGGGATTTTAAAGCAATCGGATTTCATTATTCCGGCAACATTGTGATTTTGCAATACCTGTTGAATGGATATCCGGCGGGAGTTGCTTGAGGCAAAACTGCTTAAAAACCAGCCGATAAAAGCCAGCCATATCCCGTTGAACCATTGCCCCATTAGGATAAGGATGACCCCGATCAGGATTATCAGATAAGCTATTGCTTTGCCTGTATAGGTAACTAATTTCGTAGCGCGGTCAGGATTGCCGCTCAGCCGCCATATTATAGCCCGTAATACCCGCCCGCCATCCAGTGGAAAACCGGGTAACAGGTTGAATAAGGCAAGAGAAAAGTTGATCCAACCCAGCCAGAACGTTATTTCGGCGATAACTTCGAACTGAGATGGTAATAAATACCAGATTGCCCAGAAAATGATCCCGAGTATAAAGTTGGTTAAAGGTCCGGCGATAGCGATTTTAAACTCTGTTCCAGGTTTTTCAGGTTCTCTGCTTATCTGTGCAAGTCCGCCGAATATAAAGAGTGTTATCGATTTGACCGGTATACCGGATCTTTGTGCAGTTATGCTGTGCATTAATTCGTGAGCCAGCACCGATGCGAAGAATAGCAGGCTGGTTACGATTCCCGCGATTACGGATGTAATCGTGCTCCACTCGGGGAAAACAGAAGGGTAATAAGACCTTGCCAGAGACCAGGTAATCAATATAAATATGAAAAACCACGAGTAATCCAGGCCGATGGAGATGCCTGATATCTTGCCGATGCTGATATTGCCTCTGGACATAAGTCCTTTCCGAAGGATTAGCTTACCTCTTTGAGATTGAGTTTATTCTATTAATACGGGCTTGTCAAAATAAATCATGATGACAGGTATGTTACCTGCAGTCTTGACATACTATCCAATATATGGGGGGATGGCCGCGTTTGCCCCGATTGATGCTTTCTTGTTAATTTGTTCCCGACCAAGATACGCTATACTTCTATGTCTTTGCGGGTTTGTCGGGATTTATTTTGTTGCCGGTATGTCTTACTTGAGGAAACGAATAAAGTGGATATTTCCGATGATGGGTTAGCTAAATAAGCTCCCGATCTGGTAGATCAGGGTAGCTGCAATCCAGGCTATAACCAGGGAAAAAATAGCTGAAAAAGCCACCCATTTCCAGGAATTGGTTTCCGAACGTATAGTCATCAACGTTGCAAAACAAGGTGTATAGAGCAAAGAAAATACCATAAAGGCAAAAGCGATAAGCGGCGTCCAGCCAAGTTGTGCCATTATCGTATTGCCCAGAGCTGATGTATCGACGGCAAAGAGGGTTCCCATGCTGGCAACCACTACTTCCTTGGCGGCGACTCCGAAGAGCAGGCTAACCGATGCCTGCCACTGTCCAAACCCGGCCGGGTCGAAGATAGGCGCAATAAAACTACCGATTCTGCCTATAAAACTTTCAGAGCTGGCGTATTCTACTCCCCAGGGTAAACTGCTTAGAAACCATATCACAATTACTATGGCTAAAATAAATGTCCCAGCCCTGGAAAGGAAATGTTTACCGCGTTGCCACATATGCGTCAGCACACCTTTTAAGGTAGGCCAGCGGTAGGGTGGCAGTTCCATAACGAAATGGCTGCTCGGTCCTTTTAAAATGCCTTTACGTAATATAAATGCCGTTATTACAGAAATAGCGACGCCGATCAGATACATCCCAAAAACAACCAACCCCTGATTTTCGGCGAAAAATGCTCCGGCAAAAAGTATATAAATAGGTAGCCGTGCGCCGCAGGACATGAAAGGATTAATCAGTATTGTAGTTAATCTATCTCTGGGATTCTCTATAGTTCGGCATGCCATAACTCCGGCAACGTTGCAGCCGAATCCCAGCACCATCGGAATAAATGAACGGCCATGCAAGCCCAGGCGATGCATTATCTTATCGGTAACAAAGGCGGCACGTGCCATGTACCCGCAGTCTTCGAGCATCGAAATGGCGATAAACATGAGAAATATAGGAGGCACGAAGGTAAGGATAGTGCCGACACCTCCTATTATACCATCGGCCATAAGCGAACCCAGCCAGTTTGGAGATATTCCGGCGGTGTACCCGCCTATCCAGCTGAAAAGGCGGTCTATCAAGCTCATCATAGGCTTGGAAAAGGTGAAAACAAATTGGAACAGGATGAACATGATAAAGAATAAAACGGGCATGCCGAGCCAGCGGT
>JAQTVR010000022.1 GCA_028706995.1 Dehalococcoidales bacterium | reverse complement strand
GGCTTGAGCGACAGGAAGGCCATTTATATACAATCACCATATGCTGTTCCTAACAAGGCTGTTGTGGATAAAAAGGGATATTCATCGTGTCGTATCGCCTGTCCGGCCGGGGTCAACGCTCATGGCTATATTGCCTTAATATCGCAGGGAAAATTCAAGGAAGCGCTTGAAGTGGTTCGAAGGTCAATTCCCCTTGCCGGTATTGTCGGCAGGGTATGTTATCACCCCTGTGAATCCGAATGCGAGAGGGGTTCGGTAGATGAATCCTTAACAATAAGTGCTCTGAAGCGTTTTGTCGCCGATTATGAAATGAAGGTTGGCAGGCAGAAAGGGATACCGGTTGAAAAAACGAAGGAAGGTAGAGTAGCCATAGTCGGGTCGGGTCCTTCAGGGCTTGCCTGTGCTTATGACTTGGTAAGAAAAGGATATTCGGTGACCGTATTCGAAGCCCTTGGCGAAGCCGGCGGGTTGATGCGTTACGGAATTCCGGATTATCGTTTGCCGAAGAATGTTGTAGATAATGAAATAGAATATATAAGAGAGCTTGGAGTAGATATAAGGACAAATTCGCCCGTGAAAGATTTAAACCACCTGTTCCGGGAAGGATATAAGGCTGTCTTTATGGGAACCGGCGCCGGAAAAAGTCAGAAACTGGGCATTATAGGAGAAGATAATCCTAATGTATTACCGGCTCTCGATTTCTTAAGAAGGGTTAAATCAGGAGACAGGGTAGTTATCGGTGAGAATGTGGTGGTTATCGGGGGTGGTAACGCTGCCATTGATGCTGCTAGAGTGGCACTGAGACTCGGAGCTAAGGAAGTGACTATTATTTATCGTCGCTCGCGGGTGGAAATGCCGGCTGTAGCCAGTGAGGTTGAAGAGGGGGGAAAGGAAGGGATTAAGATACAATATAAGACATCACCGACCAAAATAATTGTCAATGAAGATAAGGTGGCTGGTATCGAATGTATCCGTATGCATCTGGGTGAGGCGGATGAAAGCGGTAGAAAAAGCCCGATACCGGAAAAAGGTTCAGAATTTATTATAGATGTAGAGACGGTGATCACTGCTATCGGGCAGGTAATAGACAGGGCTGAGTTACCCAAAGAATTGGAATTTACCGTATGGGGTAATTTATCGGTGGATCCTGTCACCTTAGAAACAAATATATCCGGAGTTTTTGCCGGTGGGGATGTGGTCGCGGGGCCGATGGATGTAATTGCTGCCATTGCTGCCGGTAAAGAAGCTGCCGAAAGCATCGATCGCTATATCTGTGGGGTTGATATGCGCGAGGGCAGAAATGAACAGATTACCCGTGTTAAGAATGTCTCGAAAGATAAGATAAAACCTAAATCTAGAGTTGAAATGCCTTCATTGGAATTAATTAAGAGGCGAGGGTCTTTTAATGAGGTTGAGCTTGGATATGATGAGAAATTAGCCATTGAAGAAGCTAAGCGTTGTTTGAACTGTGCGGTGTGTTCTGAATGTCTGGTATGCGAAAAGTCCTGTGAGGCAAAGGCTATCGATCATAGCATGCAGGATAAAACCGTAGAAGTTGAAATCGGATCTATTATCGTCGCCACCGGTTTCCAGCAGTTCGATCCTGAGGTAATGTATACCTACGGATACAACAGATACGATGACGTTTTGACCGGACTTCAGTTCGAAAGGCTTTCTAATGCCTCTGGCCCTACCAGCGGGAATGTCATAAAGGCAAATGGTGAGAAACCTGAGAGTATCGCCATTTTACACTGTATCGGTAGCCGCGATGAAAACTACCATAAATACTGCTCGCGTGTCTGCTGCATGCACTCGTTAAAATATGCGCACCTGATTAGGGAGAAATTGCCCGATGCAGATATCTATCAATTATATATAGATATGCGTTGCCCCGGTTCCGGCTATGAAGAGTTTTACCTGCGTCTTCAGGAGGAAGGGGTTAATTTTATTAGGGGTCGCGCGGCGGAGATCACCAACGTCGCCGAGACACCGGAGGAGAAAGGTAAGCTGGTCGTCCTGTGCGAAGATACGCTGATAAGGAGAAAGAGGCGTTTGCCTGTAGATATGGTTATTTTAAGCTGTGCTCTCGAACCCAGCGCCGGTTCAGCACAGATAGGCAAAGTACTTTCGTTAAGTAAAAAAGCGGATGGGTTCTTCCTGGAGAAGCATCCTAAATTAGACCCGGTGGCCACCATGACGGATGGTATATTTATAGTCGGTTGTTGCCAGGGACCTAAGGATATTCCGGATACCGTAGCTCAAGCATCGGCAGCTGCTGCACGGGCGCTGGCTATGATAAGCAAGGGGAAGGTTGAAATCGAAGCGGCTATATCTGAAATAGATGAAGAATTGTGTTCCGGGTGCAGAATATGCAATGCACTTTGTCCGTACAGCGCTATTACCTTCAATGAAGAAAAGGGAATATCTGAGATCAACCAGGTACTTTGTAAAGGCTGCGGTGTTTGTGTATCTGCCTGTCCGAGCGATGCAATTATGGGCAAACACTTTACAACCAAACAACTGATTGCTGAAATCGAGGGGGTGTTAGCATGAGTTTCGAACCTAAAATATTAGGTATTCTCTGCAATTGGTGTTCTTATTCCGGCGCCGACCTGGCAGGTACTTCTAGGAAGAAGTATCCGGCAAATATAAGGATAATGAGAGTGATGTGCAGCGGAAGAGTCGACCCTGTATTTATTTTAAAGGCTATGGAATCGGGAGCCGATGGAGTGCTTGTTTTAGGCTGTCATCCGGGCGATTGCCATTATTCCGAAGGGAACTATAAAACAATTCGGCGTATGACTATGTTACAAAAGCTAACAGATCAGATGGGAATCGAGAGTGACCGTATAAGATTGGATTGGGTTTCGGCATCGGAAGGTGATAATTTTTCTGCCATAATTAGGGATATGACGGAAAAAATTAAAAAATTGGGGCCTTTCCCTAGGAATGGAGGGAATAATGGCTAAATTAAAAGTAGCACTTTATTGGGCAGCCAGTTGTGGTGGTTGTGACATAGGGTTTTTGGAAATCGGGGAAAAGCTACTTAAACTTATCGAGGTCGCTGATGTCGTATTCTGGCCGGTGGCTATGGATGTTAAATATAAAGACGTCGAAGCTATGCCGGATAGGAGTATCGATGTTTGTATTTTCAACGGGGCTATCCGCAGTTCGGAGCAGGAACACCTGGCGAAAATATTACGTGAAAAATCAAAGGTAATGATTGCTTACGGTGCTTGTGCTTACGGCGGGGGCATCCCCGGTCTAGCTAATATGTATAATCGGGAAATGATAATGGAAAGGGCGTATTTGGAAACTCCTTCTACCATTAATCCCGGGAAAATAATGCCCCAAACGAGTTATCAGTCACCCGAAGGTGAACTGACCCTTCCTAAACTCTTTGATACGGTAAAAACGCTGTCTCAGACGGTCAAAGTTGAATATATTATACCGGGTTGTCCCCCTGAAGAACGGACAACATGGATGGCATTGGAAGCATTGATTGAAGGGAAACTGCCGCCTGTTGGAACAGTTATAACCGATAATATTAAAGCTGTATGTGATGATTGTCCGCGGAAACGTGATGTTAAGAAAGTTAAGAAGTTCTACAGGACTTATGAAATAATATCCGACCCCGAAATATGTCTTTTGGAGCAGGGTATTATATGTGCTGGTATTGCAACAAGAGGGGGATGTGGTTCTCCGTGCCCACAGGCTAATATGCCGTGCACCGGGTGTTATGGGCCCGTTAATGATGTTATTGACCAGGGGGCTCATTTTATGAATGCAGTAGCCTCGGTTATAGACTCTAATGAACCCGAAGAAATTGAGAAAATACTTGAGGATGTACGCGACCCGGCGGGGACTTTCTACCGTTACAATCTACCGGATTCTATCCTAAGGAGGGCAAGGGTATAGTGAAGAAGATAAGCATAGACCCGATTACCAGGCTTGAAGGCCATGGCAAGATAGAGATATTTCTTAACGATGAAGGTACGGTAGAAAACAGTTATTTTCAGGTTCCTGAGCTGAGGGGTTTCGAAAAGTTTTCGGAGGGGAGACTTGCCGAGGATATGCCCCAGATAACGCAGAGGATCTGCGGTGTTTGTCCTGAAGCGCACCATTTGGCCTCTACCAAGACTTTAGATGCATTGTTTCATGTTACTCCGACCAGCACAGCAAAAAAGATAAGAGAACTTTTGTATAGCTCCTTTTATGTTACCGATCATACCACCCATTTCTATATCCTGGGTGGCCCCGATTTCATTATGGGCCCGGAAGCTCCGGCTGCTGAGCGCAATATCATTGGTGTCATTGGCAAGGTTGGATTGGAATTGGCAGGAGCTGTAATCAATATACGAAAGAAAAACCATCATGTGATCAGTATGATTGGAGGTAGGGCAGTACATCCCGTCTTTGGGCAACCGGGAGGAATTAGCAAGGGTATTGATGAAGAAGAAAGAAGAGAAATCGAGCAAATTGCTAAAGACTCCCTTGAGTTTGCAAAACTTTCTTTAAAAGTATTTGACGACATAGTCCTTAAAAATAAAGAGTATGTCGATATGATTGTAAGCGATGCCTATACTCATAAGACCTATTACATGGGCATGGTCGACGGAAATAACAAGGTTAATTTTTATGACGGCAAGGTCAGGGTTGTAGATCCTGATGGAAAAGAGTTTGCCAAGTTCGAACCTAAAGATTACCTGGAACATATAGCCGAGCATGTAGAACCCTGGAGCTATATCAAGTTCCCGTATCTCAAGAAGATCGGATGGAAGGGTTTCGTGGACGGCAAGGATAGCGGTGTTTTCCGCGTCGCCCCCCTGGCGCGTCTTAATGCTGCGGATGGTATGGCCACACTTCTGGCACAGGAAGAATATGAGAAGATGTATACTATTCTTGGCGGTAAACCTGTGCACCACACTTTAGCCATGCACTGGGCAAGACTTATCGAACTGGTTTATGCAGCCGAGAGAATGCTTGAACTGGCTCAAGACCCTGAGATTACAGGCACCAATGTGCGCCATATTCCTAGCGCGGTTCCGGATGAAGGTGTGGGGATTGTGGAGGCACCCAGAGGAACGCTTATACATCATTATATTACAGACGAATATGGCGTTATAAAGAAAGCTAATCTGATCGTGGCAACCGTTCACAATGGAGCAGCCGTAAATATGTCTATAAATAAGGCCGCCAGAGCATTAATTCAACCAAGTAAAGAAATAACCGAAGGTTTACTCAATAGAATCGAGATGGCCTGGCGTCCTTATGACCTGTGTTTGGCTTGTGCCAGTCACAATTTACCGGGGCATCCGGCACTACCGATGTATGTTTATAATAACAAAAGGGAGATAATTAAGAGCTGGGAATAGTTAACATAATATATTGAAGACTTTAATATTAGGATTAGGTAATCCATACTTGACAGATGACAGCGCAGGACTGCGCGTAATTCAGGCTCTGCAGGGCAGGTTATCTAATCTTGATATCTCGATAAATGAAACCGGACTGGCAGGTCTTAACCTGCTGGATTATTTAGTCGGCTACGACAAAGCAATTATTGTCGATGCTATTCAGACACCTCAGGGGAAACCGGGCAGTATCTACCGGTTGACCCCCGAAGAGTTCGATACCAGTTGCCATACTACTTCGACCCATGATATAGGTGTGATTGTCGCCATAGAATTGGGGAATAAACTGGGTCTGGACATGCCACGGCAAATATTGATAGTCGCTATCGAAGCCGGAGATGTATCTACATTAAGCGAAATATGCACCCATGAGGTAGAGAAGGCTATACCGCAGGTGGTTGATATGATAATAGCTGAAGTATCAGTTGTCTAGTATAATATTTTAACGTAACTGTTAAATATTTAGACATATAATGTTATAAATAGTATAATAATTTTATAATGTCTATGTTAGAACAGAAACAATCTCTGCAAATGCACCAAGGGATGAGACAGTTCCTCAGGATTGAACAGTCCGCCCTGCTGGAAATGCCTCAGAGCGAGCTAAGCTCCTTAATAAGCGAGATAGAACACAGTAAGTTATTCGATAGGTTATTCAAAAAAGAAAAAATAATTCGTTATAACAAGTTGAATCAAGCTGATATATCAGGGAAATTCTATACACTTAAGGAGGATCTGATCGCTGATAGCCAGTCTCCTGATGTGGAAACTCTTTTATCAAATAAAAAGCGTGTTATTGAATATATTCGCAAAATAGGACTTGAAAATTTTAAAAAATACTTTCTTTTACCGGAAGAAGGTTTATCTAACGTAGAACTTGCTAATAAATGTAACCTTGAAATATCACAGGTTAAGGATATAAACGCTCTGGTTGATGATATTACGATAATGAATGAGTTTTATCATCCATCGAAAGTAAGTTCTATAGATATTAATTATTCCAAAATCGCCTCTATCGGAAGAGATAAAATTGGTTTTACAATAGGTTATTTTTCAGTGGCACTAGCTAAAGGACGATATAATATCGACTATGAAAAGTTCGAACAAATGGAGATTTCAAAAGGTTTAAGCTATGGGGAAATTAAAGAGGCAAAAAAACTTTTTCATAAGCTCGAGATGATTAACAGGTGTAAAGAAACATTACACCGGATATTAAACAATATTATTGAAATACAGGCGGGATATCTGGATTCGGGAGATATTAGGACTATATTACCGTTAAGCCAAAAAGAGCTGGCTAATAAGATAGGAATTTCTCCCGGTACCGTAAGCCGGGCGATAAAATACCGGACTATAGAGATCCCTCAAGGAAGGGAAGTTATTCTAAAAGATTTTTTTGCCGGGCCTAAAAAATTAAAAATAACACTGCTTAAAAAACTTCTGGAGACGGAGGCCGGTCTCCTCTCAGATGCACAAATACAGAAAATGCTTGTAGAAAAGCATGGGGTAAATATTTCCAGACGTTCAGTGGCAGACTTAAGAAATACTCTTAAAATACCACCGAAAAACAAGAGGCGTTTTGTTAGGAGATAAAAAATGAGTATTATCTATACGGAAAAAGATAAGTGTAAAGGTTGCTATGCCTGTATTCGTTTCTGTCCTGTTAAAGCTATCAAAGTAGAAGATGGTTTGGCACAGGTAATAAAAGAGAGGTGCGTCGTTTGTGGCAACTGCCTCCAAGTATGTGCTACAGGTGCAAAACGCGTTGAGAGTGATACAAGTTTGGTTTGGCAATTACTTGCCAGTCATAAAGATGTAATAGCTGTCATGTCTTCTTCCTTTCCAGCAGCTTTGGCTGATATCACTCCCGGTAGTTTTGTATCTGCATTAAAGAAACTGGGTTTTAGCGAGGTGATGGAAGATTCATTTGGTGCTGAACTTATCGGTAGAGAATATGCCCTTCTTTTAAATAAGGAGAGCGATAAGACCATTCTGTCTTCTAATTGTCCAGCAGTAGTAAGCTATGTTGAAAAATACTATCCGAAATTAATCAACAACTTCGCTCATATTGTGTCTCCTATGATTGCCACCGGCAGGTTGATAAAAAAACACTATAACTCTAATGCCAAAGTGGTCTTTATCGGTCCATGTGTGGCAAAAAAGGCTGAAGCCAAGGACGAAAATAATAGTGGAGCCATAGATGCAGTTCTTACTTTTGCCGATTTGAAAGAAATGTTTGCGGCTAAAAGTATAAATCCTGAGGTTGAGCCGGAAGCTGAGTTTTTTGGACCCAGTACTAATCTGGGAAGGCTGGTATCCATATCGGGTGGTCTCCTGAAAATAGCGGGGCTTTCGGATGATATATTAGAAAATGAGGTTATCAGTGCTCACGGTAGAGAATATGTAGCCAAAATATTAAAAGAATTTTCCAAAGGGGAAATAGATGCCAGGTTTATCAATCTAAATTTCTGCCATGGTTGTATAGGCGGTCCGGTGATTGATAATGACCTGAGTGGTTTCAGGCGCAAAGAATTGGTTGTCAAATATACTGCTAGAATGAGTGATCCTGAACAAACAGAAAAAGATATCCAGAAGTATGCAAATATCGACCTTAGCCGTCTATTTAATCCGCAAAGTGTGAGTTTATCTACTCCTGGTAATGAAGAAGTAGAAAAGATTTTGGAACGTATGAATAGAATTAAACCGGAAAATCAATTCAACTGTGGGGCTTGTGGATATAGTTCCTGCCGTGAACTGGCTACTGCGGTTTGTCAGGGGCTGGCTGAAATCGAGATGTGCTGGCCATATTTACATAGCCATCTTCAGGAGACACAGGAAGGATTGATACAGGCCGAAAAGATGACTTCTCTGGGACAGTTAGCCGCTTCCGTTGCTCATGAGATAAATAATCCGCTATCGGGGGTTCTAGTCTATACTCAGCTAATGGTTAAAAGATTAAAAAGTGATGAATTTTCCAAGGATGTGGCTCTGGATTATCTTTCAAAAATGGAAACTGAACTGCATCGTAGTACTAAGCTGGTTAGAAGTCTGCTTGATTTTTCCAGACAATCGATGCCGAGGTTTTGGGAAGTAGATATTAACGAAATTCTTGAACGCAGCTTTGATCTGGGGATACATTCTGTTGAACTGCAACCTATAAAGGTTACTAAGAAACTTGCTTTAGGGCTCCCTAAGATTGCAGCTGACTTCGATCAACTGCAACAGGTTTGTACTAATCTTATTATGAATGCAATACAGGCAATGCCTGACGGAGGGGAACTGACACTGCGAACTTCAACGGATGGGATCTATGTGAAAATTGAGGTTAGTGATACAGGAGTGGGCATAACGTCTGAAAATATGCGTAAATTATTTACTCCATTTTTTACTACCAAACGGGATAAGAAAGGTGTAGGTTTGGGATTAGCTATATCCTATGGTATTATGCAACGCCATCATGGGAAAATCGAAGTGCAATCAAAAGAGGGGGAAGGCTCTAATTTTATAGTATATTTGCCAGTGAAATATGCACAAGAAAACTAAAATAATATTAGTTGACGATGAAGAAATAATACGGAGATCTTTTTTCGATTGGCTTGACGATATCGGGTATTCTGTATTTATGGCCGGTAATGGGGTTGAAGCCTTACAGATAATAAAAGATGAGAAGCCGAACATCGCTATCGTGGATCTTATAATGCCGGGAATGGCCGGGGTCGATGTATTGAAGAGAGCCAAAGAAATATGCCCCGGAATCGAAGTAATAATAATGACTGCTTATGGGAGTATTCCTACAGCCATAAATGCTATGAGGGAAGGGGCATTCGATTATATCGAGAAACCTTTCTGCCCTGAGAAGGCAGAAATATTGATCGAAAAAATAATAGAGCATCAACGTATTGTAGAAGAGAATACATTACTGCATCATAAGCTAAATGAACGCTATAGCTTTGAAAATATTATCTACAAAAGCTCCAAAATGCAGGGTGTTATCGAACTCGTCAAAGTGGTTGCTAAAAGCAATGCTACGGTTTTAATAACGGGTGAAAGTGGTACGGGTAAAGAACTGGTAGCCAGGGCAATACATAATCATAGCTATCGACATGATAAACTGTTCGTGGCTATCAGTTGTGCAGCGCTACCTGAGAGTATTCTCGAAAGCGAATTATTCGGGCATGAGAAGGGTTCCTTTACAGGGGCGCATATTCAAAGGAAAGGTAAATTTGAAATAGCCAATAATGGCACTCTTTTTATGGACGAGATCGGTGATATGAGCGCAAGTATTCAGGTTCACCTGTTAAGGGTATTGGAAGAAAAGGAGTTTACCCGAGTAGGCGGTAATGAACTGGTCAAAGTCGATGTCAGGCTGGTTTCGGCGACCAATAAAGACATGAAAGAGGCAATAGCTAAAGGAAAATTCCGCGAAGATCTGTATTACCGTCTTAATGTAGTCAATATCGAATTACCGCCACTTAGAAATCGAAAAGAGGATATACCTTTACTTACCCGGTATTTCTTAAAAAGGTTTGCAATTGAAAACAGGAAGGAAATAGTTGATTTCTCCCCTGAGGCGGTGGATCATTTATTAAAATATGAATGGCCTGGAAATGTAAGGGAATTGGAGAACGTGATAGAAAGAGCTGTTATATTAGCAAAAAATAATATTATTAATTTGGATGATTTGCCTCAGAAAACAATACTGTTGACAGATAAGACTTATTCAGAAGAAAGTATTAAAGATGTTGAAAAGAAGCATATTTCCAATGTATTGGAAGAATCCGGCTGGAATTATACTAAAGCTGCTGGTATTCTAGGGATTTCCAGGGTGACTCTATACAACAAGATCAAAGCATATAAAATAGCTGTAAATAAACTGCACAAGTAAAAATTTCAAACTAAATCTGATTCTAATCCATCAACTACTGTTTATATCCTCTCTTATACTTTGTCGCCTGACATTTATCATTGGCAAGAAAATTGCGCCAATACTAAGATGGGACAAAAAGAAATAACTATCAGGAGGATAACAATGAAACCCATATTGGTAGTAGACGATGAGATTGCTATACGGGAATCTATAAAAGATTGGTTAACGGACAGCGGTTATGAGGTCAGAACGGCTGGAAGCGGAGAATTGGCCTTGGAAGCTATTGACGAACAGGATTTTGAAGTGGCTATTCTTGATTTGAAATTACCGGGTAAAAGTGGATTGGAGGTATTCAAAGAAGCTCGCACAAAAAATCCTAAACTCAACGGCATTTTTATTACAGCGTATCCTTCTATAGATACGGCCGTCGAAGCGATGAAAGAGGGAGCGATGGATTATCTCGCCAAACCGTTCGATATGAGCGAATTGGAGAAATTAATACGTGAAAAGATCGGTCCTTTGCAGATAGAGATTCGTAAAGAAAAAGATAAAACAGCGATGGCACAAGAAATTGTTGAAGAACCCCCCCAAAAAATTGAAGAGTTAATTGCTATAGAGGTACAGGATATTCCGGAACATATTAAACTGGGGCAGGATTTTTTGAGTAATAATAGATATGAAGAAGCTGTGAAAGAGTTTAGCTCTATCCTGAAAGTAGCTCCGGAAAGTATAGAGGCAAGAACCGGGTTGAGAAAAACCCAGGAATCGACTGTAAAGGCAAGAACGGTGACTGATGAAGCCGCCTTAGATAATCGGGGAACCAAAATAAAAGAGTGTTTATGGATGAAGATGGGAATGGTGGATTTCAATATTTGTACAAATGAATATAACTGTATAAATTGCGATTTCGATCAGATGATGCAACAAAAAATGGCTAGGGGGGAATCAACTGAACTTGGTGTTGCACTGGATAAATTGAAAGAACTTCCCGGTGGACAGCGGTTATGTCGCTACGCTATTAAAGGTGATGTATCACACAGAATCTGTAGCCGGTTATTCCAGTGTAATAGTTGTGAATTCGGACAGGGGATGGAAGACGCCCTGCAACAAAAACTGGCAAAACTGGCTACCCGTCGCGAGGCACTTGCCAGAAAAGACGCAAAAGAGAAATCTGTTACCCGCTAGCCCGATAATAGGAAAGATAAAAATAAAAAGGGTATGTCCTATTAAGTGACGTGCCTTTTTTGAGATGTTATGAATAATTTAAGATGTTTATTTGGAGTTATCCCTAAGTATAAATAATTCTTTCTAAGATTTAAAATTTGATAATTGCAAGAAGCAATAACTAAATCGAAAAAATATTTACAAATAGCATAAATTGGTGATTTAAATCGGCCACCAAGGGGTTGGTGATAAAGAGGCTCAAAAAAAGAACTTAACTTTGCCTACTGAGACACAGTTACATAATCTTATAGCGAGGCCCATCTCCGCCTTCTGGAACCTCCCATCTGATAATCTGCATAGGGCATTTAACACGACAGGTTTGACAGTTCACACAGTTGGAGTGGCTGATAATAAGCTGACTATCTTCGAATTTATATACACCTGCCGGACAGAAGTACTCGCATGGATGTACGCTATACTCTGAAGCGCACTGCGGGCATTTTTCAGGGGTAGTTAGGATAATATGCGATGGCTCCTCTTCCCGATGAGATACCCCGGAATAGCTAACTGCAGTAAGTCTATCCATGCCATTTTCATAATGCCTGTTCAGGAGGATTTTCTTCATGCCCTTGTAGTCCGGTTCCAGTTTTAGTCTGTAAGGGATAAGCTGCTGTATTTGAGAGAGAGGCATCCCAAGGAGCATCCCTTTTGAGAAAACCTGCCGGTAGTTCTTAGCAGCTCGCAGGTCTTTAATTATAAAGCTCTTTTCCAATAACTCCTCATATTTAATGAGGGTTTCTTTCGTATAGTCCTGTTTCTCTAAGGCTTCGTATATTGCTTCAGCGGCAAGCATCCCTGATTTTATAGCGTAATGCAAGCCCTTTAACTTCCTAACATTAACTAATCCTGCATCGTCACCGATGATAAGCGCTCCATCCACTACCAGCCCCGGTTTGGAATAGTAGCCTCCCTCTGGTAGAGTCTTTGCCCCGTAGGCAACCACCTCTCCTCCCTCCAAAAGATTACTTATAAAGCGGTGTGATTTGAAATACTGCAGCTCTTGCTGCGGGTTCAGATCAGGGTATTTCCAGTCCAGAGCGAGAACGATGGCTACAGCAACATGCGTATTGTCAATACTATAAAGGGTCCCTCCGCCGAATATACCCGGGTCCGGAAAACCAAGCGTGTGTATCAATCTATTGTTACCGAACTTGTTGTTCTCCGGCAGCTTGATAATTTCCTTGACGCCCAACGATTGAATCTGGGGGTTTTGCCTCTCCAGTTTGAACTCTTTAATAAGTCTTTCGGCCAGCTGCCCCAAAGAGCCCTCTCCCAATACGGTAACCTTAGCCTCCAATACCTCGCCGGGGATATAATTGGATTGTCTATTCCCTTCCTTGTTAAGACCTTTTTCACCCAGTTTGATGCCTTTAACTTTTCCATCCTCTATAATGATATCTTTGGCAGCAAACCCGTTATATACTTCAACGCCTAATCCTTTGGCAATGCAGGTAAGCCAGATTACCATTTCGCTCAGGGACAGAATATAATTGCCTTCATGTTTCATATAGGAAGGCATGATAATTTCGGGCAGCTTAATTGCCCTTTTTTGGCCGTCAAGGA
>JAQTVR010000154.1 GCA_028706995.1 Dehalococcoidales bacterium | reverse complement strand
TGATAGCCCAGAAGCAAAATTTATAGAAACGCCCACTAATTTTTAAGAAAAGGAGATTTTATACAATGGATATTCCACGGATTTTCAATATTACTGAAAGTGCTCACCGCATCCACAATCCGTTCACTCCCGAAAAGTTTGCCACTCTCGGCGCGGCACTGCGCCTGAAAAAGGGGGCCCGAGTGCTCGACCTTGGCAGTGGTTCGGGGGAGATGCTGTGTACCTGGGCACGCGATTATGGAATTATCGGCACCGGCGTTGATATGAGCGAGTTGTTCAGCGAACAAGCGAAACTTCGCGCTGTAGAACTCGGCGTCGCCGATAAAGTAAAGTTTATTCATGGTGATGCTGCCGGCTATGTCTCTGACGAGAAGGTCGATGTGGCAGCTTGTGTCGGCGCCGCTTGGATTGGCGGGGGAGTTGCCGGTACGATCGAGCTTCTGGCACGGAGCTTACGCAGGGGAGGGATTATCCTCATCGGCGAGCCCTACTGGCGGCAGTTACCGCCTACGGAAGATGTTGCCAAGGGGTGTCTTGCCACCTCAATCTCTGACTTTCTTATACTTCCGGAACTTCTGGCGTCTTTCGGCCGGCTTGGCTACGACGTCGTGGAAATGGTTCTGGCTAATCAAGACGGTTGGGATGGATACGAGGCGGCCAAATGGCTCACTATGCGTAGATGGCTTGAAGCTAATCCCGGCGATGAGCTGGCAAAAGAAGTTCGAGCCCAACTGACCTCTGGACCCGAGCGCCACGCCACTTACACGCGTGAATATCTAGGCTGGGGTGTGTTCGCGCTGATGGCGCGGTAATGAAATAAAGGGGACGGTTCTATTTTAGCGATGGAAAGCCTGGAAGATAGGGTTAAGCGGGTTGTAAGCGAATGGGTTGAGGTTGTTGGCTATGACCCCTGCTGGCCGCAGATGTTCGATAAGGAGAAGAAGCACTTGTTGAGCTGCCTGCCTGGCGAATTGTTAATTCGTATAGAACATTTCGGCAGCACCGCGGTTCCGGGCTTAGCGGCTAAGCCGATTATAGATATGTTGGTTGAGGTTTCTTCGCTTGAGGAGACAAAGAGGCGAATCGTTCCCGTGTTGGAAGCGCAGTGGTATGATTATTTCTGGCGGCCATCCTGGGGAAACGATACCCCACCGTATTACGCATGGTTTATTAAACGAAACGCTGCAGGCCAAAGAACTCATCATATCCATATGATAGAGAATAACAGTTTGTTTGATTCTCATTGGGATAGGCTTCTTTTTCGAGATTATCTGATTAAACATCCTGAAACGGCGCGGGAATATCAGAAGCTGAAAATTGATTTATCGAAACAATTTAATGATGATAGAGTCGGGTATACCAAAGCAAAAACAGAATTTATTCTACGTATTACCGCGAAGGCAAAAAATCAATAAAGGGGGTGGTTGTTAGTGATTACCATTGAAGTTGATAAGAAAACCTGCGTCGGAGATGGGAAGTGTGTTGAGATCTGCCCGATGCATATCTTAAAGATGAATGCAGGGCGGGTGCCGGAATTTATTCCGGGAGGAGGGGAGGCTTGTATTAACTGCGGGCATTGTTTTGCGTTTTGTCCGAAGGGTTCGATCAAGCTCTCGACAATGGATGTTAAAGATGCCATGCACCTTGATTACGCAAAACTGCCGAATGCCGAACAAACAGAACTTTTGCTTAAAAGCCGGCGCTCGATTCGTAACTATAAAGATGAACCTGTAGCTAAAGAATCAATTGAGAAACTCTTGGATATTGCCCGTTATGCTCCTACTGGGATCAATCGCCAGCCGGTGAGTTGGATTACGATCATGGGTAAAGATAAAGTGCATGAATTAGGCGGCTTGATCGTGGAATGGATCGAAGAGCTCTTGGAAGCTAAAAATCAGATGGCGATATCTTTTCGTTTTGACCGTTTACTTAACGCCTGGAAGAATGGAGAGGATTTAATTTGCCGCAACGCGCCGTGTATAGTTATTGCCCAGGGTATTAAAGATGACCCGATGGTTCCGCAGTCATGCACAATAGCGGCAACGTATCTGGAACTGGCGGCGTATGGTTGTGGGATGGGGGCTTGCTGGGCAGGTTATGTGAATATGGCAATTGATATGTCGGATAAGATAAGGAAATTTACCGGTTTATCTTCACACGCGACAGCCGGGGCGGTAATGATGATTGGCCATCCAAAGTACCGTTATAGCCGGATACCTATGCGCAATCCTGCTAAGATTACCTGGAAGTGAAAATAAAGGGGACGGTTCTATTTTTTAAAACTAAGTTTTGTTTTTGGGGTTTAGTGGGTGCGGCCGAGGAAGCAGAAACTATAGAGGGAAGTCAAAACAAGGAAAAATAGAACCGTCCCCTTTATTGAGAAAGAAAATATGAAATTTTTCACCAACCAAACAATAGTCGAAGATCAACTTCCGGAGAACCTTGATGTAAATGATGAATTCAAGTCGGCGTTTGATCTTATGGAGCGCACCAAGGAATGCCTTTTTATTACCGGCAAGGCAGGCACCGGTAAATCCACTCTTTTAAAATATTTTAAGGCTAATACCGGAAAAAATATTATCGTGTTGGCTCCGACAGGTGTTGCCGCGGTTAATGTCGGCGGCCAGACTATCCATTCTTTTTTCAGGCTTCCTCCCAAGATCATCCAAAAGGATACGATAAAGCGCCTCAGGGACAGGAGCGTGTTTGAAAATCTCGATATGATTATCATCGATGAGGTCTCGATGGTTCGCGCTGACCTGATGGACGGGATAGATCATGCGCTGCGGATTAACTGCGGCCGGATGAAAAAGCCGTTTGGCGGAGTCCAAATGGTATTTTTCGGTGATCTTTTTCAGCTGTCTCCGGTGGTGGAAAATGAAGCCAGGCAGCTTTTGGGAGAGCGGTATTTAAGCCCGTATTTCTTCAGCGCTAAAGTATTTGACGATTGCCATCTCAGGACAATTGAGTTGTCGACTATCTATCGGCAGAAGGACAGCTCGTTTATGGAGCTTTTAAACCGGGTGAGGAATAAAGAGCATACCGAGGAGGACCTGAAGATATTAAATAAGAAGGTGCAAAAAGATGTGACGGCCTCCCGGAAAGACTCAACCGTGATCCTGACTACGACCAATAGTCTAGCCAACGCGATAAATCAGGAGCGTTTATCAAAACTTCCCGGTAAAGAGATTGCATATAAAGCTTATGCCACCGGTAAATTCGAAGAGCC
>JAQTVR010000153.1 GCA_028706995.1 Dehalococcoidales bacterium | reverse complement strand
GCAAGAAGGCATCTGCCTCGAACATGTTCTTGCCGGTTCTCAGGGCATCCAGCACCTTATCGGCGTCTTCCTTGGCTATTTCGGCTCCCAGTTCATTGAGTTTGGCTACACCATGCCCGCGCGTCTTACCGGCGCCGATAAGTATCCGATGCTGATAGTCTGCCTTTATAGTCTGCACACCTGCCATATCCGCTGCATCCGTATTGACAGCAAAAGCATCTACTATTATGTCTATTCTTCTAAGTTCGCTGGCTCTTTTACCAAGCCGGGCAAATTCATCGGCAATTCTACCACCACACTGGCCTAATCCAATAACTATTAATTTCATTTCTTACCTCCCTGTGCTCGAGTGACTCGGAAATACAATCTCTGCGAATTTTTTAAATACAAGCATGTAATATAAGATATGGAGCCTTTATTGCAATAGCCTTTTGGATTAATTTACATGGCTGTCATATTATAAATACCGATGGACAGATATCATTTAACATACATTCCCTGCACTTCGGTTTCCGTGCTATACATATTGCACGCCCATGCTCAATAAGTAGATATGGGAATGACCCCCATCTCGATTTAGGCACCGACTGCATCAGATCCTTCTCTATTTTAACAGGGTCATTATTTTTACTTAATCCAAGCCTTTGCGAAAGTCTGCTGACATGCGTATCCACAGCAATTCCCGAAATCACGCCAAAGGCATTATACAGCACTATATTGGCTGTTTTACGGGCAACCCCGGGAAGTGTAATCATCTCTTCCATAGTCGAGGGTATATTGCCGTTGAAATCAGTTAAAATAAGCCGGGCGGCTTCGATGATATGTTTTGCCTTATTATGATAAAAGCCAGCCGATTTAATTTCCATTTCGAACTTTCGAATATCAGCATCGGCATAATCTTTAACTGAACGGTATTTACGAAAAACCATTGCCGTTATGCGATTGACCATTATATCGGTGCTCTGCGCTGATAAAATGGTAGCTACAAGCAATTCCATGGGATTGGAATAATGTAACGCTATCTTAGCATCAGGATATGCAACATCCAAACGGCGAATTAATTCGCTAATATCTATTGTTGCTGTCATTCATTAATAATTTCTGCGCTTAAATACAAAAACCCACTATACCTAATTGGACTGTCCGCTAATTTTTCAGTAGCGACAAACCTTTCGGGTATCTATATCCGGGCTTTAGTAGAAATACTTTTTACTTCAGAAATAAATAATTTAGGCTTTGCCTATCTTGAACATCTTGGTGTTACATACAGGACAAACACCCTGTGTCGCAGGCCTGCTATTCTTCATGGTTATAGCTTTGGCGCCCTTCATCTCTCTTTTTGCTCGGCATTTAACACAATATCCCTGCATCTCAGTGCCTCCTTTTTCCGACAGGATAAACCTTTCTGAAGCTATTGTCAATAGGATTTTAGTAATTTATAGCTATTTTTTTATTTTAGCCTTTTTTCTACCATATTCCAGCGAATATTCTTGAAAAAAGCCTCGATATAATCTGCTTTTTTTAAGCCGTAGTCAACCATAAAGGCATGTTCGAAAATATCCATAACCAAGACCGGATTGCAGCCGGCAAAATGCCCGATATCATGTTCATTGATCCATTCATTAAATAATCTGCCGTTAGTATTATCCTGATAAAGGATAACCCAACCTATGCCGCGCATCATACCTGTTGCCTTGAAGTCTTTTTCCCACTCAGGATAATTGCCATAATTTTCCGTAATCGCATATATAATCCTCTGATAATCATCGTGCTTATCCTTGCCGCTGAGGTTTTCAAAGTAATACTCATGCAGGCGCATACCGTTGAACTCCCAACCCATCCTCCTCTTCAGCTCGGCATATTCCGGAGTTCCGGTTTTATCCTCCTTTAGCATAGTACTCAATATTTCAATAAGTTTATTAGTATTGTTTACATATCCCTGGTAAAGAGTAAAGTGATTCCTGATCAGGTTCTCGCTGAATCCGTCTATCCCCAATAAATAACTGTAATCCTGTGCTATATAAGACATATACGCCTCCTTGGAGCAGTTTATATTAATACCCTCATAGCCATTATATATGATATTTAGAGCTTTTTCATGCCTTATGTTTATTTATTATTTATGACTTGATATCCTGTTGCACATAACCGCAATATGATTCATTACTGTTTGATCAACCATACCTTTCCTCAGTCCATGGGTCGCCGTGGTTATGATAACCCCTCGTTTCCCAAAAACCGGGCCTGTCTTTATCTATAAACTCTATACCTGTAACCCATTTAGCGCTCTTCCAGAAATATAACCTGGGGACTACCAATCTGACGGGGGCGCCGTGTTCAGCCGATAACGGCATATCATTATATCTTATAGTGAAAAGAACATCAGGTTCGAAAAAATCCTCCAGCGATAGATTGGTTGTAAACCCGTTTTCAGCATAGATGATTACGAACTTCGCCTCCGGCAATATCCTTACCAGGTTCCTGATTTCACGGGACCCAACCCCTTCCCACATATTATCGAGTCTAGACCAGCCGGTTACACAATGAATATCCGAGAAGACTTCTATCCTGGGCAGTGAGGAAAACTCCTTATAATTCAAAGCCCTTTCCTTTTCAATCAACCCTTTGATTTTAAATACCCATGTTGAAACATCTATTAATGGAATGTCTCCATAATGTAAAACAGGGAACTTTGTGGCAAGTTTCTGACCCGGGGGTACACGCTGTTCTCTCATGGTATCCGGACTGATGATGCGGGGATCGTTCATATCATCCTCCTTTTTGCTTACTTGCTGGTTTGAAATTTTTTAATCTGAGTGAATTGGATACTACTGTTAAGGAACTCAATGCCATGGCGGCTGCTGCTAAAATGGGATTTAGAAATCCATAATCACCCAGCGCAAATTTAAAACTTACGGGAACATCACCGTCGCTAAAAAACAGGTATAAAATCCCCGCTGCTATCGGAATCAGGACAACATTATAAGCAAAAGCCCAGAATAGATTCTGCTTGATAGTTCTCATTGTACGCTTGCTTAAATCAATAGCAGCTGTAATTCCATTTAAATCACCGCTTATCAGTGTAATATCCCCTGTTTCCATGGCTACATCGGTACCGGTGCCGATAGCAATGCCTATATCCGCCTGCGCAAGAGCTGGAGCATCATTTATACCATCCCCCACCATCGCCACTATATTGCCATCCTGCTGCAGTCTCTTTACTTCCTCAGCTTTGTGCC
>JAQTVR010000021.1 GCA_028706995.1 Dehalococcoidales bacterium | reverse complement strand
GCAAAGAGAGATTCGAATATGCCGATCACTACGGCCAGAATGCAGGCTTTAATTATGAAGCTGGCAATAGAGACGAGAATACCCGGGGCGCCGGCATCGGCTGCCAGTCCCCATGGGAAGAGAATATTGATAAGAAGCGCCATCAGGACCAACTGATTGATGCCGTAAGATAGCTCCATAAGGGCAAGCTTTGGGCCTGTTTGTTCCAGTAACATGGTTTCATGTACCATCGTAAGTTCCAGATGTGTTTCAGGATTATCCACCGGTACCCGGGCTGTTTCTATGATGAGAATAATGAACAGGGAACAGGCTACAAGTAATAAAGAAGGATACTGCAGTATGGAACCGGCAAGTGTCTGGCTAAACATCTCCGGTATATTCGTAGTTTTCAAAATAAAAGCCAGGGCGGCACATGCCATAAGCGTTACCGGTTCGATGATAGATGAAATGGTCATTTCACGCGAACTGCCCATTCCGCCAAACGTGCTGCCTGCATCCAGCCCTGCCAGTGCCATGAAGAAACGGGCACAGACCATTAGATAAAAAAATACTATAATATTCCCGAAACCGGCTTCCGGTAGCGGTATAAATATCACGGGTATAAAGATGGAGGCTGCAAGTAAAAAGGCAATATTCAGATACGGGCTTACACGCATAATGAAAGAGGAATTGTCGGAATAGACTATCTCTTTCTTGAACAATTTTAATAACTGGAAATAGGTTTGGAATAACGGTGGACCGACGCGTCCCTGGCACATCGCTTTAACCTTTTTTATCAGGCTTATCAGCAGTGGCGCAAATATGAATATAAAAGCTGTATTTAAAACGGTATAAAGTATTATATTCCAGTTCATAGCCACCACCCGGCAGTTATCAAGAGTATTACAATGGTTGCAAAGGCATATAAAATAATGGTTTCCAAATCCTTATTGTGCATTTCCGAAATAAAGCGGGATATCCGCATGAAAAGATTGGCTATCGGCATATAAATTCGTTCTTCGAAGTACTTGAAGGTTATAATCCTGCCTTCGGTAAACTTTGTGATACTTTTATCTTTATCGAAGTATTCCTTGCGATTTATTTTATTTGTTCGGTAGATAAGTCTAAAAATAGTAACGATAGGTTCCGAAAAACCGGTGGCTGTGTATTCCATATTGCCGGTTTGTTTGCGTATGCCGCAACCCCAGGTCTCGCTTATCCTGACTGGCGTATGACTTAATTTTAATATGACTACAAAAATCAAGATTATTAAAATCAAAATGATACTTATGGGTAACATATTTGGTACCGGAAGGTCGAAGACTACATTGTTTATTATCTGATAAGAAAATACCCCAAGTAATACGCAAAGTAGTCCCAATATGGCAGGCCCTGCAAGCATGCTGAAATGAACCTCTTTTGCTTTTTCGGCGGCTTCGGAGCGTGGTTTAGCCAGGAAAACGATGCCAAAGGCTTTAACGAAACAGGCGGCGGCCAGCGCGCTCATAAGGGCAAAGGCGGCCAACCCGGTTACCATCAGTATTTCCAATAAAGGATTGTTCAACTCGAAAGAGCCCAGGTATGCCTGGAAGATCATTATTTCACTGGCAAAACCATTCAAGGGAGGAAGTGCGGAAATAGCGCAGGAGCCGACAAGGAAAAGGAAGGCGGTTGCCGGCATGGTCTTTACGATGCCACCCATTTCCTCGATATTGCGTGTACCTGTCGCCTGTACCACTGAACCGGCAGTCATAAACAGGAGACTTTTGAATATGGCATGATTTAGAGTATGGAATAAGGCTCCGATGAGGCTCAGATTAGCCTGTGTTTCCAGACCGTAATGGCTGAAAATAACATATAAACCCAGTCCGATAACGATAATCCCTATATTTTCTATGCTATGATAAGCAAGAAGCTTCTTAAAATCATGTTCCTTAAGGGCATATATAACCCCAAGAACAGCCGAAATAGTACCGAAAGCAAGCAGTACAAAACCCCACCATAGTTCCGGTTCCAGCACATCAAGTGCGAAACGGCATAGGCCATATATGGCAACTTTTAGCATAACACCAGACATCAGCGCCGAGACATTGGATGGTGCTGCCGAGTGAGCGTAGGGTAGCCATTTATGGAAAGGTATGATACCGGCCTTGGTTCCGAAACCGATGAAAAGCGTAATAAAGGCAAAGCTTTTGGCAGCTTGCGGTAATGCGCTGGTAGTTTGAATATCGAAAGAACCTGTGGATGTATATAACAGTAAAAAAGCCATGAACAGGAATAAAGTACTGAACTGGGTCATAACGAAATATAAGATACCCGCTTTTTGAGTTTCAGGCTTTTCCTTTTCCAGCATGATCAACAGGAAGGAAGAGATCGACATGATCTCCCAGAAGAAAATAAAGCTGAACATACTGGCTGAGGCTACTACCATTATCATCGATAGAATGAAAATAGATAGCAGTGCGGGTGCAACCTGGCGTGTTTTTTCAGTGCCGGAATGCTCCATGTAACCGAATGAATAGATGACCGTGCAGAAGCTAACGGCACCTATCAATGCGATAAAGAAGCTCGATAGGCGGTCTAGATGTACATTGAATACAAGACCGGACGTCATGGTATAAAGGTCCAGGTAATAATCACCTGACGAAAAAAAACAAATAAGAGCTGCAGATGTTATGCAGGTTAATCCTCCAAGCAGCATCCATAATGAGATAGGGCGGCTGATTTTACCTGGTTTAACCAGAAAAATCAGGGGCAAAATAAAAGACGCTAGCAGGAGAGCGCCCCCTGCTATAAAAAGTATTTCCATAAAGCTTTAAGTATTTATACTTTTGAAGGGAAAAAAATAAGGAAACCCCCTTCTAAGGTCTCCTATAAATTTTTGTATTTGCTGTATATATTAAATATTAGAAATAATTCTATTCTTTGTTTATAGAGTTGTCAAATTGTTTAAACGCATTAAAACGCCTTTACGCTTTCTTTATTTGGGGTCTGCTATATTATATTATCTTGTGTGGTATAAGCAAAAACGGATCAGTTTGAATAATAGTTGCCACTTTAGGGGGTGGCTACAGCACCATTCTTTTCAATATTAACAAGAATAGGTTTACGTTCTTCGCGAGACATAAGAGTAGCATAACTGCCCAGTGAACGCTCATACTGGTAATGATAAAATTCCGGTAAAACATCCGTCTCGTGTTCGTGGAAGGCTCTGAATTGTTTATTAGTATTTAATAAATTCAATATATTGCGAAGTCTCTCGGCCATTTGCCTGTTACCTATAGTTTTAAACACGTTATAACTGGATTGTAATAGTTCGGGGGTGCTCCTCAGTCTCTTGAGTAGCAGGCTTCCGGAAGAGATATACAACAATATATCCATGAGTTTCTCATAAAAGACCACCGGACTGTAATTCTTTAATGTATATACTAAATACGGCATATAATAGAAACTAAACGGCATGGTTGTCAGAATCCGGTTTTCACTTAAATATTTTTCATATAGCGGAGTATTTCCGAACGGAACCGGAATATTAAAATTCGGCATCACGAAGGGAACTCGATATGCAAATTCCTTGGTTAGTTCTGTGAGTTCGTCCCCTATATCCTCATCCAGTCCGAACATAAAATTTGCCTGGATTCCGGTAACGTAATGGCGAATGATATTTAATTGTTCAATTACGTTATCAAGTTTTTGCCTGGGAGTTGTTTTAGAGCCAACTCCAACCTTCTGTGAGTAAGCTGTCCATGATTCGATACCGGGAACTATATAGAAATCACCTATGTTTTTTAGCCGTTCCAACCTGGAACCCCGCAGTGTAGACAGCGAAGTCTCTATTGTGTAACGGTTTCGTTTGCGATTGGGGATTTTTTCCAATACATCGAAGACCTGCTCAAATTTTATAGCAAAGTTGGGGTCATGAATTCCAATCATCACCCTCGAAAAATGTTGAAAGATATAGCGCATATCTGCTTCTAACTGCTCCAAAGGTAAAAGCAGATAAGGATTATTCCAGTCGATACAAAAATCACAGGAGTTTGGACATCCGGTACTGGTTAATATTGGAATTGTAGTAAAAGGAAAGGCTTTATTTCTTATAAAAGCGGATGTGCGGATTTCCGGCATCCGCTCTTCTACGCTGGGGATAGTGATGAAGATACGCCCGCTGGTGATAAATTCGCCCCGGGGTTTATCCATTAGAATCTCAGTTATCAGGGTTTTATCACAATCACCGACAACGATATCAAAGAAACGCCGACAATCCTCGGGAAATTGTTTAGCGTGGGGGCCGCCTATCACAGTAAGTGTTTTATCTAGGCGATACAGTTTTGCCAGAGCGTATGCCAGTGCACTTGCTTGAGTATAAGTTGAGATGAACACAATATCGAGATCGTTTGGTAGCAGATGCTTGGGCTCCTTATTTCCAAAATAGGTGGCATAGAAGACTTCATGTCCCAAGTTACGGCACCAGACACTTATAGCTTGAGGCATGATGCTGGCATATTGCTTGGTAACCAGGTAATTATATGCAGTATGATCCCATCTTCCGGTGGCTCCGGCACTCATCAGTTCAAGTATGCCTATTCTCACTTTCTAATTCCCACGCACTATGTTATCATAGTTAAAGGCAAACTCAAACGTTCCAGTTTCCTATATCCGTGCATTATATTATGTCTCTATGTGTCCTATTTACTCTGGCGATTTTGTAGCTAACAGGCAATAATATTGCACACATTTATACACCATGTTGTGTCAATTGTCAAAGGTTTTTAGCCAATTTCTTCAAGGGGGGATGCTATTTGGGGGTTGACTTATTTTGCCGAATCTATTATGCTGATGTAGTTATTTATAGATTTTAGTAGAATTTATTAGAATTATTCTGTATTGCTCAACGAAACTTGATCGCGAAATATGAATTCCCTGGATAGATGCTCGTGTTTTATTAATATCATATGAAAGGTTGATCTATGACACAAGAGTCATTACTAAGCATCAGCGAAGCCAGTCAGTTATTGAGCGTTAGTGAAACATCCCTCAGGCAATGGACGGATGAAGGAAAGATAAAGGCTTTTATAACTCCGGGTGGGCACCGGAGGTATGACATGGCAGAACTAACAAAATTGTTGAACCCTCAACAGAAAATGCTCGGTATAAAAGACCTGGTTGTTGAGCTTGAGGATACTGCCATTTTGCTTCGAGAGATTTCCAAAGCATCCCTTAACACCACTCACTGTTACAACAAGCTTAGCAAAGAGAAAAAAGAGAGATTGTCTCATCTTGGGCGGCAATCGCTCAACATGATTATCAAATATATTCACGAACCCTCAAAACGTGAAGAAACAGTAAAACAGGCTCACGATGTGGGACATGAAATGGGTGGAATGCTGGCAGAGCTTGGGCTTCCACTTACAGATTCTGTGGAAGTTTTCCTGTTACATCGCGAGCCAATTATAAATGCATTAACCCATATGATGAAAAAAAAAGAAGCATGTACCGGAAGGGTTGTTGATGCCGTTCCGCTGGCTGCCCATATTATGGATGAAGCGCTGGTGGGGTTGGTAGATGCCCATCAAAAATACCATAATGGAAATTAAAAGTATATATTGGAGTTAGTATAGAATGATATCAATCACCCGTTTGCTCTGTGATAATGTAGGTCCCGGTGACCATTTACGCTATGAAAAAAAAGACGCTCCAAGGCCGGTGGTAGTATGGAATTTAACCAGACAGTGCAACCTCAGCTGTATCCATTGCTATGCTTCGGCGGATAACAGAAAATCACCGGATGAGATGGATACCGAAGCAGGTAAAGCCTTTATCCACGACCTGGCGGACTTCGGTGTGCCGGTAATACTGTTTTCCGGGGGAGAACCGTTACTCAGGAAAGACCTGTTTCAAATGGTGAACATAGCCCGCGGACACGGGATAAAAACAGGGCTTTCAACCAACGGCACGCTTATTACAGATGAAGTGGCCGAAGAACTCGGGCGGTTGGGTTTTGGGGAGGTGGGCATCAGCCTGGATGGCATTGGGGAGAACAATGATCGCTTCCGTGGGAAAAAAGGTGCCTTTGAGGCTGCTCTCTCTGGTATCAGGAGATGCCTTACACGAGGGGTAAGGGTCTCTTTAAGGCTGACCATCACTCGCTATAACTACCGGGATATTCCTGATATTTTCAAACTGGTTGAGAATGAGGGGATTGATCGTGTTTGTCTTTACCATCTGGCTTATTCAGGGCGGGGCAGCTGTTTGCAAAAGGAAGATATTAACCATTCTCAGACAAGGGAAGTGATGGAGACTATTATTCAGCATACCCTGGACTTTTATCAACGCGGTTTGCATAAAGAAATACTCACAGTGGGCAATCATGCCGACGGTGTTTTCCTTTACCTCAAGCTGAAGAAAGAAAATCCACAACGTGCTGAAGAGGTCCTGAATTTGCTACGCCTTAATGGCGGTAATAACTCCGGCATTCGAATCAGCTCTGTTGACGATAGGGGGAATGTCCACCCGGACCAGTTCTGGTGGCATTATTCAATGGGTAATGTCATGCAGCGTAAATTCGGTGACATCTGGATGGATGATTCCGATACTCTTATGAAAGGTTTAAAAGACCGCAAGGGACTGTTAAAAGGGCGTTGCTCCAAATGCAGGTATCTGGATATATGTAACGGTAACCTGCGGGTGCGTGCCGAGGCGGTATTCGACGATGTTTGGGCGGAAGACCCCGCCTGTTATTTAACTGACGAAGAGATAGGGGCTGAATAATGTCAACGGAATCAACTGGCGGCACAAAACATCAGGAAATACTTACACCAAAACTGCAACTGGTAGCCTGGGAGCTTACGCGTAGCTGCAACCTGTTCTGTGCCCACTGCCGCGGTTCGGCAACTGCTGATTCTTACGATGATGAATTGACAACAAAAGAGTGTTTTAACCTCATCGACCAGATACTGGAAGTAGGTAATCCAATTATCATACTCACCGGTGGTGAACCACTCTGCCGCCCTGATATTATGGAAATAGCTAAATATGCAGTGAGCAAAGAGTTGCGGGTGGTGATGGGCACCAACGGCACCTTGATTACCGAAGACATAGCTAAACAATTGAAAGAAATACCTGTATCTCGTGTCGGGATAAGCCTGGACTTTCCGATGCCAAAGCTGCAGGATGATTTTCGTGGTAAAGAAGGCGCTTTTGAGGCAGCCATAACGGGGATTGCCAATGCCCGCAATGCCGGGCTTGAGGTGCAGATAAACAGCACTGTTACCAAGCTAAACGTTGATTATCTGGAGGATTTACTGTCTCTGGCGTTGGAGGTAGGGGCCGTAGCCCTTCATCCGTTTATGCTGGTCCCCACCGGCAGGGGCAAGGGGTTGGAGGCAGTAGAGCTATCCCCGGAGCAATATGAACAGACACTACACTGGATATATGATAAGCAGAAAGAGTTGGGAGACAGGATATTTTTCAAGCCGACCGATGCCCCGCATTATTTACGGGTGATGAAGCAGAGACAGAAGCAAGAGCAGGAATCAGCAGGTAATTGTAATGCAAAGAATAGAATCACCCGCGGCTGTCTGGCCGGAACCGGCTTCTGTTTTGTTTCGTATCAGGGCAAGGTAAAAGGGTGTGGCTACCTTGATATTGAGGCCGGTGATATTAGAAAAGGTACGTTTGCTCAGGTCTGGAATAACTCCCCGTTGTTCCAGAGACTTAGAGACCTGTCTAACCTCAAAGGGAAATGCGGTGATTGTGAGTATAGAAGGATTTGCGGTGGCTGTCGGGCAAGGGCTTACGAAGCTACCGGGGACTGTTTGGAAGCCGAGCCTTATTGTATATATGAGCCTCCGGTAAAAAATACAGCTAACTTAGAGTAAAAATTAATATGAATCCGGATAATAAAAACAGAGAATTGGTTACCCTGCTCCAGTCATTCTTTCCGCTGACTGTACAGCCATATAAAGATATTGGTTTGGCGCTTCGCATCAACGAACAGGAAGTAATAACCCTCATATCAGGTTTGAAAGCGGAAGGCATAATTCGTCAGATAGGCCCCATATTTAGTACTAAGCGCCTTGGTTATAAGACTACGCTGGCGGCAATGGAAGTGGCTGAAGATAAGCTGGAAGAAGCATCCCGGGCTATTCTGAAGCACCCTGGAATAAGCCATGGCTACGTGAGGGATAATCGGTTTAATTTGTGGGTTACGCTGGCTACTTCAAAAGATATAGATCTGGAGTTAGCTACACTGGCTGAACAGGTTGGGGCGGATGTTTACCTCAACCTGCCTGTAGTGAATTTTTTTAAGCTGTGTGCCCTTTTCAATGTGGGTGGAGATGAACGGTCAGAAGTTATCCTGAATCACACCAACGAAAAAAGTGATAAACAAGAAGACGACCTTTCTCCTGAGGATAAAAAGATAATTAACGAGATTCAGCAGGACTTGCCGCTGGTTTCACAACCATTCGCCGGGATGTCTGCAAATCTGGGAATAGGGGAGGAAGAGTTTTTGTCTCGATGCCAGTCTCTTGGGCAGCGTGGCATTATGCGGCGTTTCGGGGCTGCTGTAAACCATCGTAAGGCTGGCTATATAGCTAATGCTATGACTTGCTGGCAGGTTTCTCCGGATAAAGTGGAGGATATCGGGAAGAAGTTATCAGCGCAAACACAGGTTAGCCATTGTTATGAAAGAAAGACAAACCCGCTCTGGCGGTATAATATGTTTGCCATGATTCACGGGTATTCGGAAGATGAATGCCGTCAGGTGGCGGAAAAAGTATCTTCAGAGACCGGGCTCAATGATTATACAATGCTTTTCAGCACCAGGGAGATAAAAAAAACGAGGATCAAATATATAGTATGAAGAGTAACAGAGTTGGCTATTATCCGGTTTTTCTGGATGTCACGGGGAGGAAGTGCGTGATAGTCGGAGGTGGGGAGGTTGCCCTGCGTAAGATTTTGGTATTACTTGACTATGGGGCTGAAATTGTAGTTATCAGCCCGTATATTTGCCCTGAGCTTGCGGAGCTTAGCCGGACGGGGAAACTTTGTACTATTACTAGAGAATACCGGACCGGTGATTTATCGGGGGCTTTTGTTGCTATTGCAGCTACCGATGATAATCAGGTTAACCGCGTTGTTTCTTCGGATGCAAGAAGGAAGGCGGTTTTAGTAAATGTGGTCGACGACGCTGAAAAATCCGATTTTATTATTCCGTCACACTTAAATAGGGGTGATATTACTATCGCTATCTCTACCGGCGGGAAAAGCCCTGCACTGGCAAGGAAGCTTCGTTCGAAGCTGGAAAAAGAGATGGGTGAAGAGTACGCCTCGCTGGTTGATATAATAAGTGAAGTTAGGGCAATTCTTAAAGATAAACAGAGCAAGATTGACCCTGAAACTTGGCAGGAAGCTCTTGATCTCGACCTTCTTCTTGGCCTCATCAAAAGAGGGGAAACAGAGAAAGCCAAGGATGTATTGCTAAAGACATTAAATGAAAGGCGATAGATGGATATTTGTCTGGTTGGGATAAACCATTTTACGGCACCCATATCTATCCGGGAGAAGGCAGCTATCAGGCCGATAAAGCTTTCTGATGCCTTACAATCGCTTTACAGTTGTATTCCTTATGGGGTAATTTTGTCTACCTGCAATCGTACTGAAATCTATACTACTCCTAACGGTGGGGGCGATGCCAGAACATCAAGCCTTAAATTCCTTAATATGTATCTTGGCATAACGGATACAATGCTGTTTCAGTATACCTATTCCTCACTTGGTGAGGCGGCTGTCGAGCACCTTTTCCGTATTGCCAGTGGTCTTGATTCAATGATCATCGGCGAGTATGAGGTTCTGGGGCAGGTGCGGCAGGCTTTGGCAACTGCCGAAAAGGCTAAAATGATAGACTTACCGTTGCGTCATCTTTTCCAAAGTGCTATTCGTACCGGCAGAAGAGTCAGAGAAGAAACCTTCATAAGCAAAAATGCTCTGTCTATTAGTTCGGTAGCTGTGGGAATGGCAGCAAGGGTTGTCAGGGATTTTAAAAATTCCCGCCTGCTTGTCATTGGCGCTGGTGAAGCGGGTGCATTGGTGGCTAAAGCTGCCTGTGATAGAGGTTTATCAAATATAGTTGTAGCTAGCCGTAGTCAGGAAAGAGCCTCAAGTCTGACTGATATGCTCGGTGGTATGCCGATAAGACTGAATGATATAGGCAGGGAACTGGCTATCTGTGATATTGTTGTAACATGTGCCGATGCGCCCCATTGCCTTTTGGGAGCTGAGCAGGTGGAAGCGGCGATGAAAAGCCGTCCTGAAACCCCGATGGTGATAATAGATATTGCCGTCCCAAGAAATGTGGATCCGGAAATATCGCGAATAGACAACGTTTTCCTTTATAATATCGATGACCTTTCCATTACCCATAAAAATAATCGCCAACAGAGGGAAGCGGAGATAAGTAAAGCCGAAGCAGTAATAGCAATGGAGATGGATAAATTTGATCTGTGGTGGCAGGATTACAAAATCAGGCCTGTGGTGCGGTCTATGATGATCAAGGCAGAAAAGATAAGGTACTCGCATCTGGAAAAAACCGTACAAAAGATGCCGTTGCTGTCTGATGAGGAAAAATATCGGTTAGAAAAGATGACTAAAGCTATAGTTGGTAAAATATTGATAGACCCTGTCAATGCCCTTAAAAAGCATGGGCACGATGATAACAGTGATTATTTAAAAATAGTAGAAGAGCTTTTTCATTTAAAAGGGGTAGTTAAGTAAAAAGAAAGATTATAGTTGGCTCGCGGGGAAGTAGGCTTGCCTTGATCCAGACGAAGTCTGTAGTAGATAGTATTTGTCGAGTTAATCCCGATATTGAAGTTGTGATACAACGGATAGTTACACAGGGAGATAAAGATAGCAATGCCAGACTGGAAAATATAGCAGGTTTAGGTGTTTTTGTAAAAGAGCTAGAAGACGCTTTGCTTGATGGGCGGATAGACATGGCTGTTCATAGTCTTAAAGATATGACAACCGAAATCTCCGTCGAGTTGAAATTGGCAGCGGTGACAAAGAGAATTGACCCTAGAGATGTGCTTATTTCCAGAGAGGGAAAACTTATAGATGAATTGCCGTTCGGAGCAAGGATAGGTACTGGTAGTATGAGGCGTGCCGTTCAGTTTGGTGTTTACCGCTCTGATTTTGAATTATGCAGTATAAGGGGAAATATGGATACCCGTATGCGCAAAGTAACCGATGGTGAGTATGACGGCGTGGTATTAGCAGCAGCAGGGTTAAAGCGGCTTGGACTGGAAGATAAAATAAGTGAATACCTTCCGACGGAGCAGTTTCTGCCGGCAGTGGGACAGGGAGCGCTGGGTATAGAGATTCGTTCAGATGAAGAAGATATCGCTTGCATTGCAGCTCCCTTGAACCATTTGCCTACATGGCATAGCATTACTGCTGAGAGGGCATTTCTCAAGTCCCTCGGAGGTGGCTGCCGTGCGCCGATAGCAGCCCTGGCAAAAGTAGAAGGGGAATTGTTATATCTCTCAGGCATGGTCGGCGATGTGGGAAATAGGAAAATAATTTATGCTTCTGAACATGGTGCGGCTGTAGATTCAGAGGGGATTGGTATAAGGCTGGCAAATAACCTGCTTGCTATGGGGGGAGATAAAATGATTGCTGAGGTAAGGCAAATATGAAAACCGGCAAAGTCTATCTGGTAGGTGCAGGACCCGGTGATATTGGCTTGCTCACAATAAAAGGCGTAGAATGCCTCAAAAAGGCTGATGTTATAGTTTATGACCACCTGCTTGATGAGGTTCTCCTTGATATTGCATCCTCGAAAGCAGAGATGATATATGTTGGTAAGGTAGCTGGCAAGCATACCAAACCACAGAATGAGATAAACCGGTTGCTTGTAGATAAAGCTAAAGAGGGCAAAACAGTCGTTCGTCTTAAGGGTGGAGACTCATTCGTCTTTGGGCGGGGTGGCGAAGAGGCGGAGATTCTGGTTAAAACCGGCATTCACTTTGAGGTGGTTCCAGGTGTAACTTCGGCAATTGCTGTGCCGGCTTATGCCGGTATACCGGTTACCCATCGGGGGGTGTCTTCATCTTTTGCCGTTATCACAGGCCACGAAGATGCAGATAAGGATACCTCAAGCATAAACTGGGAAAAACTGGCTACCGGGGTTGATACCTTAATATTCCTTATGGGGATGAAAAACTTGGCGCAAATAGTGGAAAAACTGATGAAATACGGCAGGCAGTCAGGGACACCGGTAGCGGTTATTAAAAATGGTACCCGTTTGGAGCAGGAAACAGTTACCGGCAATCTTGAAAACATTGTGGCCAAGGTTAAGGAAAATAAACTTACCGCTCCGGCGGTTATCGTTGTCGGTGAAGTGGTTTCATTAAGAGAAAGGCTCCAATGGTTTGATAACCGTCCCCTTTTCGGCAAGCGCATCCTGGTTACCAGGGCACGACATCAGGCGAGTAAACTCAGCCGGCTTCTTGCTAAAAGTGGCGCTATACCGATTGAACTTCCGGCGATTGAAATCCAACCGGCTGCCGATTTTAGCGAACTGGACAGTGCTATTTCTAATTTGGAACAATATCATTGGATAATCTTTACCAGTCTGAATGGTGTCGAGGCTTTCTGGCAGCGATTGCGTAACCTGAAAAAGGATAGTCGCGCTTTGGGGAAGCTCGTAGTTGGGGCTATAGGTCCGGCTACAGCACAGGCTCTGGCGGATAAAGGAATATCGCCAGATTTTATGCCGGAGGTTTATACCGCAGAGGGCATTATTGCAGGTTTAAAAAGCTATGACATCACTGGTAAGAAAATCCTGCTGTCGCGAGCGGATATAGCAGATAGGGAGCTGGTTGACGGATTATGCCATCTTGGTGTGGATGTGGAGGAGGTGGCGGCTTATCATACCGCTCCTGCAACCGAGGCTATTGAAAAAGCCAGGCAGGCGATTATTTCTGGAGAAATTGATGTTATCACTTTTACTAGTTCCTCAACGGTATCCAATCTGGTGGCGGCATTCGGTGGGGAAACAATGCCCATAAAAAATATAAAGGTGGCCTGCATCGGCCCTAAAACAGCAGAAACAGCTGTCAATGCTGGGCTTAACGTTGATATACTGGCCGCTGAACAGACTATACCCGGTCTATTCAGCGCTTT
>JAQTVR010000020.1 GCA_028706995.1 Dehalococcoidales bacterium | reverse complement strand
ATTGAGGCGGCGATAGAGGCTGGTTTAGACCCTATTAAGGTAAATATTGTCGTGTTGAGGGGAATAAACGATGATGAAATAGTCGATTTTGCAAAAAAGAGCATTACAAATGGCTGGAATATACGTTATATCGAATATATGCCGTTTGCTGATACTAATGAGGACAAGAAAAAAATGGTCGGCATAGATGAGATAAAAGTTATTATACAAAATACGCTGGGACCTATGGAACCATGCGGGACTTCGGCAGGTAACGGACCGGCTAAATACTATAGGTTCAGGGATACTAAAGGAACAGTAGGGTTTATCGGCGCTATGACACATGGCTTTTGTTCGGAATGTAACCGTTTCCGGCTTACCGCTGACGGAAGATTGATGCCTTGTCTGATGCAAGATGATGAAGTCGATATAAAAGGGCCGTTAAGAGCAGGAGCAAGTTTAGAGGAACTGGAAGATATAATCAAAAAAGCTGTATTTTTAAAACAGGGACGGCATCGTGAAGGAGACGAACTGATATTAAACAAAAGGCAGATGTGGCAGATAGGCGGATAACAAGTAATTATATGAGGATAACAGGACTATGACTGAAAAGTTAAGCCATATAAATGCCAGGGGTGAAGCAAGAATGGTAGACGTGTCTACCAAGGATGATACCATACGCGAAGCTGTTGTAACCGGAGGTGTCAGGATGATGCCCTCGACGCTAAAAAAGATAAAAGAAAACCAGATGAAAAAAGGCGATGTCCTGGCAGCAGCCAGAATTGCGGGCATAATGGGCGCCAAAAAAACACCGGATTTAATTCCACTATGTCATACGATACTTGTAAGTGAAGTTAGCGTTGATTTCGAATTTGTCGGCGATGATTTTATAAAGATAACGGCAATGGCAAAAAGCACAGGAAAAACCGGTGTAGAAATGGAAGCTATGGTTGCCGTCTCGGTAAGCGCCTTAACTATTTATGATATGTGTAAAGCCGTCGATCGCGGTATGACCATAGAAGGCATATCCCTGCAAAAAAAGAGTGGAGGGAAAAGCGGTACTTATACAAAACCGTAGATTCTTATCAGTCATGGGTGGTGGTTGTTTCCGCTCTAATCCTTAGACGAGCCCAGGATGAGCGGAAATAGATTAACCAAGCCGCTCATGGTAAGCGGAAGAGGATTATGGAAGCCGCTCGTGGTGAGCCTGTCGAACCATAGCGGTGCCGAATATGGTATTTTAGTTAACAACCAGGAATAATTAAAAGGAAACAATAAGCCCTATATTACATAATCTAGAAGAGAATAACAGGTACGGTCACACCTTCTTCGATAACAGTTGTTTCTTCATTCAGCATAATATAACCATCGGCTCTGGCCATGCCGGTTATTTCTTTTCCTCCGTTATTTACAGGGGTGACCCTGGTCCCGTCGATTTTTACCGGAATAAATCTGCCGGAAACTTTATCTGCCTCTACCCTTTGACCGAGCTTTGCATTGATAACTATGTTCCGGTCTAACGGCATATGAGCCATTTTCCGGAGTGCTGGTACCAATAATGTATAGGCATTTAATAAGCACGAGAACGGGAATCCGGGGGTGCTTAATACGGGCTTTCCACCGGCAATAACAAAAGTGCCTGACTTACCTGTTTTTGTCCTGGTTTTATATGACTGATTCTTGCCTAACTTTTGAAGTATTTCGAAAAGAAAGTCTTTATCTCCACCCGAAGATCCTCCTGAAATTAATACAAGATCAGCTACCTTTAAAGCTTCATCAAGGATGGATTTTATTTTTTGAGGGTTATCTCCGACAATACCGAACTTAAGCGGCAAACAACCATTTTCCTTGACTATGGCGCTGATGGTAAAGGAATTCACATCATATATTTGCCCGTCTTTTAATGTTTCTCCTAGAGTGACCAGCTCTTCACCATTGGAGATAATAGCTACTCTTGGTTTTTCATACACTACTACCTGTTGTATACCCTGAGAAGGGAAGAGGCCTATTCTGGCCGGTGTTAAAAAATTATCCCGTTTCAATATTATATGTCCTTTTTTAACATCCTCGCCTTCCGAGATCATATTATTGCCATAATATACCGGTTTGTAGATTTTCAGTCGCCCATTTTCAACGCATGTATCTTCGGTAATTACAACAGCATCTGAACCGGCAGGCATTTTGGCTCCGGTCGTAATTTGAATACACTCTCCACCGGATATACTCTTTTTAGATATCCCGCCGGCGTATAAATAATCGATACAATCGAAAATCCTGGGATTATCTCCTGATGTGCCGGCTGTATCTATAGCTTTAACCGCATAGCCATCCATAGTGGCGCGATTGAAAGGGGGAATATTTTTTACAGCCATAAAGTCTTCAGCGAGTATCCTGCCGAGTCCATCCTCTATATTAACAGCCTCTATTCGGGGAACCGGTTTGATGTTTAGAAAGGTGTAACTATCGGTTTCATCAAAATATAACGGTGCTTCGAATGAATTCATCTGGTTGCTTCGCTTACTAAATGTCCTATTTCGGGGAGAATTATTTTCTCCATTGCCAGCTTGACAGCCCCGAGCGACCCCGGTAGTGATATAATGACTTTTTCCTTGATTATGCCTGCCATAGCGCGGCTGAGTATGCTGCCGGTGCCTATTTCTTGGTACGTAAGTAACCGGAATAATTCCCCGAAGCCATCCATCTTTTTATCCAGGATAGGCGTTATTGTTTCGATAGTAACATCCAGGTGGCTCGCGCCTGTCCCGCCGCTGGTGATAATAACCTGTGTGCTCTCATCGCAAATAATATCATCTATTTTACCGAGTACTGACTCTGCATTGTTTTTTAAAAGCGAGTAAGAGGTAATATTATGCCCTGCCTGTTTCATTGCATCCATAATAAATTTTCCCGATTCATCGGTCTGCTCTGTCCGGCTATCGGAAATTATTATAACAGCACAGTTTATGTTATCAGGTATATTATGTTTATGGTCGTGATATCCCATTACTTTATCCTCACTTATAATTGGTGATTTATTACACTCATAGTGACATCAAAGGGCAAAGTTTAAAAAATAATAAATCCTGGCATGATCATACTATTTATTCCCAGTAAAATAGTTTAACCGATAATACCATGCAGGCGACCAACCAGCCCCCGAGAACAGTTATATCTACCCATTCAGGCATTATCTCAATTGGGAAAAAGATGCCTGATAAGAAGAGCATCGGAAACTGTATAAGTTGAATAATTGGCATAGCACCATAACTCTTAACCAGATGCTCTACTTCAATAACCATAATTAATTACGACAGTTTCATGGAACATAAAAATGATAATCATTTTCAGGAATATCTTCTTCTTTTTCTTCTTCTTCTTCTTTCGATTTCTTACCTGTTGGATTTTTATCCATAAGAGGGATTTCCTCCGGAGGCAAATTGGAGAATTCAATCCATTGTTTATAAAGCTTTTGTTTTTTCCTTTCTGTTCTAAAAACGTTTTTCAGTATATTAGTGACAGGTTTAGCTGCATTTTTAATAAAATCCTGGTTCTCGTTTTTCGATGATGGATTTAGCATTCCGCTTAATAGCAACTTATTCCCGCAGTGTGGACAGAAGTTAGTTCGGGCGGTAAGTTTTACTCCACAGTATGGACAAAACTGCATAGCATCGGTATCATTAATTGTAAGTAGTTCCTCTCCGCAATAGGGACAAAACTTTATACTGGCCGGGAAATGAGATTTATCAATTTCTCTGCCGCACCCGGAACACTTCATCGATGTCTCCTATATATTAAAAATAAACAGATCAAATTAGAGGTAACCTATTCGACGTAATTATAACATGCAGTTTTTCAATTGAAAACATATTGTAAGTGTCCATAAGATATTGTAATAAAGAAATGTTATTTGGAATTGGCTGCTTTTTACCGACATATGTTGCAATAAGCTAAAATGCAATATACAATGTGAAATATGTAATATTAAGCAGGAAATTAATCTATGAAAAAGAAAGACAATGATAAAGAGATCGTAGAAGTCGGGCAGGGGAATACTTCTGAATCGCTGTATAAAGCCAGTGGTAAGGTATGGGTGGAAAAAGGAGGCAAGACTTATATGGGGTGGGGAAGAGTAGAACTATTGGAACAGATCGATAAACTTGGTTCCATAGCCGCAGCAGCACGTAAAATGGGAATGGGATATCGCAATGCATGGCTTGAAGTGGAAGAAATGAATAAACTCGCGCCCAGACCTCTGGTTGTTAAAATACTCGGAGGGGTTGGTGGAGGGCAAGCTATTCTAACGGCGGAAGGCCAAAAAATAATAAACGAGTATAAAGAGCTTCTTGCCAGATTCCAGGAATTTCTTGTAAGATTCGGATAGACAAACTAAAATCGGGGTGAGAGGTCTCGAACCTCCGACCTCAGCGTCCCAAACGCTGCGCGCTACCAACTGCGCTACACCCCGTTATTTTGGCCTACAAAGTATAACAATACATTTATATAAGGTCAATCTGTCCGTCTAAACACGGCAGTCGGGGCACAAATCAAAATATGCCAGGGGTAAATTAGCCTTTTCAGCCATTAATTTGACCTGTTTTTCCGGTGCCCAGTAATAACCGCACTTATTACACTTCTTTAATTTAAATTCCATCCTGCCGGCAGGCGTGGTTATTACCCGGGTATCCCCTATATCTTCAAAGATTATCGCCCCGTCAGAACATATGTAAGAGCAGGAACCGCAGGCGATACAGCGTTCAGAAATGAATTCGAGCGTTGCGCTTTCATTACCTGACTCGACGTAGATAATAGCTTTACGGCCAACGGTTTTACGGCATATGCCAACACATTTACGGCAAAGAGTGCATTTATCTTTGGTATCTTTAATTTCTTTCACGCTAATCCTCCAAAACCGTTTGACAGTTGTATTCACAGGCAGCCGCTTTCTCTTTAAGCTCTTCATATTTCTCAATGACTTTTTGTTGAATTTGTTCCAGCATTTTCGGTTTCAGGTGACGGAATCGCTTCTGAAGACTCATATACTCGGTAATGGGTCTTAGCCCGGGGAAATCAATGCTCATCTTATATTTCCCGTTCTCAACTTCATATAAGGGGAATATCCCTGTTTTAACAGCCAATCTGCCTACTTTTATAGATAGATCGGCGGCGCAACCCCAGCCGGTAGGGCAGACAGATAAAACCTGGATATATGCCGGACCTTTAACTTCCAATCCTTTTTTAACTTTTTCCATTAGATCGAACGGATAGCTGGGGCAAGCCGTGGCAACATAAGGAATGTTATGAGCTACAGCTATAGCCGGCATATCCTTTTTCCATGCAAATTGCCCGAAACTGGATTTACCCGCAGGGGAAGTAGTCGTAGAAGCGCCGAATGGCGTAGCCGACGACCTCTGGATTCCGGTATTCATATAAGCTTCATTATCAAAGCAAATGTAAAGGAAATCGTGCCCCCTTTCCATAGCTCCTGATAATGCCTGTAACCCGATATCGATAGTCCCGCCATCACCGGCTATGGCAACAATTTTAGTATTAGTATCCTTTATTACCCCTTTGCGTATCATAGCTTTTCTGGCGGCTTCAATACCCGAAGCTACAGCGGCAGTATTTTCGAAAAGGGTATGAATCCAGGGAACACGCCAGGAAGTATACGGCAGCTGTGAAGTGAAGATTTCGACACAACCTGTGGCATTGATGACAATTACGTTTTGTCCGATAGCTTTAAAGGCCAGCCTGACAGCCAGAGCTTCGCCGCAACCGATGCAGGCGCGATGCCCCGGTGCAAAATTTTCCTTCTTAGTTATCAACTTGGGGACATAAATACTATAATTTTCCATTACTCCCTCACCCCAAACATTTCAAATTCTTGTTCACTACCGTTCCTGGCAATATCAATACCCCTGGTAATGATTTCCTCGAAATCAGCCACGGTTATATCTCTACCACCCAAACCACCAACAAAGCTTACTACCTTCGGTCTTATTGCTTCGTTGTATAAGGCGGCTTTAATCTCCATACAAACAGGCCCGTTTAATCCGCCAAACGAAAGAGCCCTATCCAGAACAATTAATACATCTGCATTTTTAATCGCTTCTCTAAGTTCGTCATGCGGAAAGGGGCGCCACAGGCGAAGTCTTAACAAACCGACGTTTTCCTTATAGCCTTTATTGCGCATTTTATCAATGGTTGTCATCGCCGTTTCGCTGTAACTGCCCATCGTCAGCAATAATATTTTCGCGTCGTCGCATCGATAACTCTCTACAGGTTTATATTGCCTGCCAAAAATTCCATTAAATTCCTCCCAGACTTTTAATATTGTATCTTTGGATTTTTGCAGATTTTTTTCCTGTGCCCACTTCATTTCAGTATAGATAGACGGAGGAGCGAAGTCTCCCATAGCTACCGGTTTAGCGGGATCTAAAGGCAGGGGATATTTGTTAAGTGGGAGGAAAGCATCAACATACCTTTGCTCCGGCATCAATATAGGTTCAATTACATGCGATAAATGGAAACCATCGAGATGAACCATAATAGGTAATAAAACACTATTATCTTCGGCAATACGAAAAGCACACAACGTATTATCGACTACTTCCTGTCCATTTTCTGTAAATATCTGTATCCAGCCGGTATCGCGGCATGCCATGACATCCGAGTGGTCTCCCCAAACGCTTATCGGAGCAGACAAAGCCCTGTTAACTACTGACATAACCACAGGCAAACGCATGGCAGAGGCAACAAACAGTGCTTCATGCATCAATTCCAGCCCCTGCCCCGCGGTAGCGGTAAATGTTCTTGCTCCGGCGGCAGAGGAACCCATGCAAGCGCTCATTGCTGAATGCTCGGATTCCACTGGTATATATTCGGCATCCAATTCTCCATCCGCTACAAGTTCGGCAAGATGTTCCACAATATGGGTCTGAGGAGTGATCGGGTAAGCCGCTATTACATCAGCATTTGCCATCTTGACCGCTTCGGCTAAAGCTATTGATACCTCTATGCCCACCCTTTGAGACATTATTCCTCCTCCTTCATAGTTATTACAAATGTAGGACATTCCCGGGAGCAAATGCCGCATCCTTTACAATAATAAAGATCGGCTTCAAAATAACCCTGGTTATTTTGATTTACACATCCCTCCGGACAATAGATCTGGCAAATACCGCATTTAAGACATTTATTAAAATCATAGGTTGGTCTTTGAGAACGCCAATCACCGGTTTTATACTGGCTGGCATTGCCCGGCTCAGTTACGATACCACCAACTTCAAGTTCCTTCCACGTTAGTTCATTTTCTGATTTACCCAATTGCTTTTCTCTCCTTGATCAGGGTATTTTCATAAGCCTTTTTCATGGCATTGATATTCTTTTCTGCTAAACGACCGAACCTTTTATTCAAAGGTTCAAGCAAAGATTCAACCTTTACAACATCTCTGGCTTTAATAAGGGCTCCGATCATAGTTGTATTAACAATAGGAGCACCCAGTATCTCACGAGCAATGCTGGTGGCATCGATTATTGCTAAATTTTGTTTATCTCCGAGTTTAATATCGATTCCATCGAAATTTTGACGGGTGTTTAATACCAATATCCCGTTCTCCTTAAGTCCTGAGGTAACATCAACAATATTAAGTAAGCCGGGATCGAGAACAACAACGATATCAGGAAAGACAACCCCCGCTCTGATGCGAATTGGTTTATCATCATCTATCCTGATATATGCCTGAACAGGTGCCCCTCTTCTTTCAGGCCCAAAACTGGGAAAAGCCTGAGCGTATTTTCCTTCGCTGATGGCAGCCTGTGCTACAATCTCGGCCAAGGTAACGGCTCCCTGTCCGCCACGTCCGTGAATTCTAATTGCAATAGGTTCTAATATCTCCATTTACAACCCCTTTACTAAAAAACGCCCCTGGAGCGATTTGAACGCTCGCCCCCAGCTTCGGAGGCTGGTGCTCTATCCAACTGAGCTACAGAGGCAACGTTTAATTTTACATTATAATTAGTAATTTAAGCAATTTGTAAAATTTACTATTTTTTCGGTTTAAAGCCGGAATACACCACAGTAATTTTATCCGGAAGTAAGTGGGGTTTGTTTCTTTACTTTTACATAAATATACAAATCTCCTGCTTTACCCTTTTCTACTACCCCCATACCTTTTAACCTTATCCTGGTCCCGGTGTTAACATTCGCAGGTAATGTTAACACCACTTTCTTTTTCCGCGTTCCTCTTGTGTATTCGATTTCCTTTTGTTTTCCGGCAATTGCCTCTTCCGGAATAATCTCCAGCTCCATTTGTATATCCAGATTTTTAGTATATTCTATTCCAAAAGCCTTTTTTATAATAAAGCGGCCTATAGTGTTTAATAACCTGGAAGCCATTCGTTCCAACCAGCCTGGTTTATAGGTTTTGGCAGGCGGGGCATATGAATTAGAATTAAATCCTGCCTGCTTGCCGGAATTCGTATAAAATCTGAAAAATGTACCATTTGCGAATGTCTGCCCATAGAAATTACGGTCGAACCTGAGACCTGACTGACTGAACATACGCATAAGTTCATCGAAGAATACCTGATTAGTAAACATGCCGTTAAAGATATCCTGCTGAGAATAGTTAAAACCACCACCATCACGGGTACCTGCATATTGTCCCGTGCGTGCAAGATCATACTGCTGCTTTTTTATTTCATCTCCAAGAACAGCATAAGCCTCGTTTATTTCTTTGAACTTAGCTTCAGCCTGTTTTTCATTCCCTGGATTGGTATCCGGATGGAATTGAAAAGCAAGTTTTCTGAATGCGCTTTTTATATCCTGTCGATTGGCATTTTCGGGGATTCCGAGTATTTTATAGTAGTCTTTCATAAATTAATATATCCAAATCGATCGCATTGCTATTTCGTATTATGCCGCTAATCGTAAAAAGTAATATAATATAGGATATAATTATATAGTACTGATATATTTGTTTCCAATGGAGATATTTAAATGTTGAAAATAAAACTGCTTGGGGTTATTCTGCTTATAACCTGCATATTGACCGGGTGTTATCCTCAATCATCGAATTTTACCACAAGTCTTAATGAAATTGTAAAACCCTATCGTTTCAGCCTTATTAAATGGGAATTGAATGCTTTGTCATATGAGATCGAAGATTTTATTCTCGATAACGATAAATATACCGCTAATGATTCCCCGGTGGTTATAGAATATTTTGCATTTACAAATACAATTAGAGGTTTAGAATACCATATTTCATTGGTTAAGGATGGAATAGAGACCGGGGATCTAATCTCATTGCAAAATCAGCTTGAAGAACTTAAGGGGCAAAGGGATTCAATAAAGAAGGATGTAGAGAAGATAATAGAACAACAGATAAGAGAAACACTAATACAATTAAATATCTCATCATCTCTAGGGGATTCAAATATTAGCATTAATTTCCCGCCGGTAAACTTCTCCCTCGAATTTCCGCCACATCTTTTAGTGGTCTCCCCCAGAGATAAGATAGAAAGAATAAAAGAGGTTATACTAATACAGGATTTGACACTTGTTGAAATAGATGATATTGAATCTGCCGTAACAGAACTGGGATATTCGGCAACTGTTCTGGAAATCGGCGGAATGGCGACTTTTCCATCATTTGTTACCGATAATGCCGGATTGCAATTCACTATCAATGCGGCTGTCGAGGAATGGCTGCATCAATATCTATTTTTTAAACCTCTAGGTTTCCTTTATGGCCTTCAACTCATTGGGCTTCCGGTAGATAGCGATATCCCGACGATAAATGAAACTGTAGTGGGTATTGCGAGCAATGAAGTAGGGGCTATGATTTACCAGAAATATTATGAAAGCTATTTCAATACACAGAATAACGAAGCGGAAGTAGAAACTGCGGCAGAAGCTGAAAATGAAGAAGAGAAGTTCGATTATTATGCTGAGATGCGACAAATAAGAATAGCAGTAGACAACTACCTGGCAAGCGGAAAAGTTGAAGAAGCTGAAGCTTTTATGGAAGAGAAAAGATTATACATTTTAGATAACGGATACTATATCAGAAAACTAAATCAAGCATATTTTGCCTTTTATGGGACTTATGCCAGTTATCCTTCTTCAACCAATCCGATTGGAGATGAGCTAAGGGAACTTAGAGAGCAAAGCAGCACCATCCAGGAGTTTTTAGACAGGGTTTCTTCTATAACAAACCGTGATGACCTTTTAAATGCTCTTAATTGATCCTATTTATTAATCGCTGGAACACCTTCCTTTTATAAGTTTAGAGACATATTGGACTTTAATATGAAATATTTTATTCTCTAAACTGGAAAACCACATCCGGGTTGAATAATTTATCGTCTTTAAAAAACTAAGTAAATAGCTATTTAATCTCCTTCCAAATTATGATATATTTTGGATGCTTGTAATATCTTGGTTAGTTATCTTTTTTATGCTAAACTATAGCACATTATTTAGAGGTTATTTCCAGTAAAAGATGGAGGGGTTATAATGAAATTACTGGTTATAGGGTGTGGGCAGTGCGGCGGCAGAGTTGCCGACGAGTTCGCACGCCTGGGGAAAGTAGCACGTTCTCAGCGTGGAGTAGATATTCTTACAAATGTTGTAGCTGTTAATACCGATGTCGCGGATTTAAGCGGGTTAGTTAACATAAAATCCGATTTCCGTCACAGGATTCTTATCGGCGGCAAGAAGACCGGTGGGCATGGAGTCGGCAAAATGAACGAAGTTGGTGCCGAAATAGCCGGCGAAGACGGCGACAAGGTTATAGAAATCATAAGATCAACCGATAAGTTGGCAGAAACGGATGCCATATTACTGGTAGCTTCAGCGGCCGGTGGAACAGGTTCAGGGGCTATCTCCGTTTTGACTCACATGATCAAGGAACGTTATGAGAAACCGGTCTATAACCTTGTAGTCTTACCGTTCCAATATGAAGAAGCCACCGAGGGAAGATCTATCTACAACGTAGGTACCTGTTTAAAATCTACATATATGGCTGCTGATGCCGTGTTTTTGGTGGACAATCAGAGATTCGTTAGAAAAGATGTCTCTATGAAAAATAATCTGGCTAAAATTAATTATCTGGTAGTCAGGCCGTTTTATAACTTGCTGTGTGCTGGTGAAGAAACCAGTGCCAAATATATTGGATCTAAGGTTCTTGATGCAGGAGATATAATACAAACATTATCCGGATGGACAGTCATAGGATATGGAAAAGAAAAGCTTTCAGGTTTTAAAATGTCTTACAATAAAAACACCGACTTCAGAGATAAAGATGCTCAAAATGAACAGGGCCCCAAGGCTATGTCGGAAGCATTAGGGGAATTATCGCTTAAATGTAACCCTACCAATGCAAGGCGTGCATTGTATCTGGCAACCGGCCCGCATGAAGCAATGAGCATGGATGTTATAAAAGAACTGTCGGGTTCTTTGAAGGGGATGGCTACAGATGCAATAATAAGAAGCGGTGATTATCCCAGGGGTAAAGGGATGATCGATGTTACCGTTATTCTTTCTGAACTTGTTAACTCTAAAAAAGTTGTAGATTATTTTGCCAGAACTATTGAATATATAGCTAATTCCAAGAAAAGACAGGGTGGCATTGAATGGGATCACAGAGGAATCGAGGAATCTTTTAAAGATATTCCGTCCTTGTTTTAGTATAATTAAACCTAATGATATGTACGGAAGTAAAAAGGCTTATCGAAATTTCGATAAGCCTTTATTTATTCTGCTAATTCGTCTTCTTCGTCTTCTTCGTCTTTACCTTCTGTACTGGCTAAAAACATCTTTGTCAAAGAATCCAGGCGATTTTTAGCCTTTTCCCTGATTTCGTTATTTGGATCCTTATTATCCTTTTTATTATTTTCTGATTTACTTTCTACTTTTTTCTCAAATTCACCGGTATTACTAATTATCGCTGAAAAATCAACATCCGATTTTTCAGTATATTTTAATGCATTCCTGCTTTTATTTGAAGTCCCAGCGACCCTTTCCAGGGTTGTTTTTTTCAGTGATTCCGATGTTTGCTGGATTATCTTTTTCATCCGTTCACTTGTATCCAGGGAATCACTCATTAAATCTGAAAATACCTTTATCCACCAATCGGCAGCTTCCTTTGCCGCCTTTTTCGACGCCTCAGCCGCTTCTTTAGATGCCCTTATTGCCTCATTTGCCGCTTCTCTGGATGCTTTGCTTATTTCTTCAGCTTTTATAATTGCATCCCGGGATTCTATTTGTGCCCTCTCAGCAGTTTTCTGGGCTGATATAGCAACTCCCTCAGCTCGAGCTATCGCCTCTTTAGAGTTTTTAACCCATTCCTCTATTTTAATCTTAGCTGCATCGCTTATCCCTGAAATCATATCAACTATTGTCTGAGATTCCTTTATCGCTGATTCTGCCATTTCTTTAGTCGATTTTGCAGCTTCTTCGGCCTTTAAAATGGCGGCATCAGAGGCTTTCATGGATTTTTCCATGGCTTCCCTTGTTTGTTTGGAGAGCTCTTCTGTTTTATAAGTAGCTTTTTTAGATAACTCAATAGCGTCCTCCGCCATTTGCCTGGCTTTTTTACCGGTTTCTTCAGCGCTCTTCATGGCTTCACTTGACAACTTTAGAGCATCTTCGGCTGTGGTTTTAGCCCAGGCATTAGCCTCTTCCGCTCCTCTTATCGCCTCTTTAAAAGATAGTGCATAAGCCTTATTCGTATCCTCTATCGATTTACGTACCTGCTCGGTTTTTTGTATGGCTTCCCGAGATGCCCTCTTTGTCTCCTCGCTGGCTTTTTTACTTATTCTTTCTACCTCAATAGCCCTACTGGTTGCTTCAATGGATAAATGCATCGCTTCTTCTGAATTAATTCTTACGGTTTTATCCGTTTCTTCAGAATTGATCATTGCTTCCTGGGCCAGCTTTATGGCTGTACCGGATGCTTCTTGAGCCACATTCATAACCTTTTCAGTCTTTTTTATGGCTTTGTTTGCTTCTCTGACAGCTTCTTTTACGGCTTCTTCCGCCTCTTTAATAATTCTATCAGCGTTTTCTATAGTCGCTTGAGCCATTTTAATAGCTTCTTCGGCCGTCCCTTTAGCCCACTTTCCTTTTTCCCCGGCATCGGCTATAGCCTTCTCAAAAGCCTGTGAATAATTTTTAGCATTATTCTCCGTCTCCCTGGTTAT
>JAQTVR010000152.1 GCA_028706995.1 Dehalococcoidales bacterium | reverse complement strand
AGGGATTTCGAAGTCTTGTACCATTACTAAACAGATCAGATACCATGTTTTTATATTATCTTTTAAAAACCAATGTTGATTATTTGATTTCTCAAGCATCTGGTACTACTTTTCAAGAATTAGCAGGTGGAGTTCTTAAAGAATTATCTTTTCTTTTTCCTCCCCTCCCCGAACAGCAAGCCATTGCCGATGTACTTTCTAGTCTGGATGATAAAATCGACCTGCTGAGAAGGCAAAATAAAACGCTAGAAGCAATGGCTGAAACCATTTGGCGCAAGATGTTTATTGAAGATGCAGACCAGGGATGGATAATTTGTACAATAAATGACCTTGCTTGTCATGAAAAAATAAGTATTCAACCTGTTAAAAATGCCGATACTATATTTTATCATTATAGCATCCCTGCTTTTGACGAATCACAGATGCCAATTGAAGAACTTGGTGCATTAATACAAAGTAACAAATATAAAGTAACCCCAGATTCAATACTCTTTTCAAAATTGAATCCACATAGGGAAAAAAGAATATGGTTAATTCTCAGTTCACCATCTGAAAACTCGATATGTTCAACTGAGTTTCAAGTAATAAAACCAATTAACAGGAAACATCTATTATTCTTATACGGTTTTCTGAATTATCCTGAAAATTATGATGAAATTGCAGCAAGTGTTGGCGGGACAAGTAGCAGCCATCAACGAATTGATCCAGATATGTTATTTAAATTTAGATGTTTTACCCCAGATGACAATACGTTATCTTCGTATAACAGAATTGTTGAACCAATATACACCAAAATAGTTAATAATCGTAATTCAAGCTGCGTGCTTTCCCGATTACGTGATAAACTACTCCCCAAACTAATGTCCGGCGAAGTGTGGGTAAAGATATGAGTAGTTTAACTACAATAGAGAAAAGATGTTTAGAAAGCATATTAGGTATGAATAGCGGTTACGTACTTGACTTTACTAACGAGTCTTTCTCCCAACTTTTTTATGATAATGTTAAGATCGATATTTATAATGATAAATATTCAACATATGGTACTTCTAAGGCAAAAAGACTAAGGGCATTTTGGGAAACAGAATACGATGCTATAGTAGGCAAATTATTAAGTATACTCCTTGTTGTATGGAAATATAATAATACCGATAATAATCCTTTATTCATAAACAGATATAATGAATGTAGAATTATAGTAAAAAGGTTACTTGGAAACCAGCCAAAAGAAATAGATACTCAAAATGATTTTCTAATATATGACTTCGGAGATTTTTCTTTAAACAATCTCGATCTAGACCCCAAATTAATATCTATTATAGAAAGCAGAATCAAAGAAGCAAAAATTTGCTTAAAAAATAACTTATCAATGTCCGTTATATTCTTATGTGGAAGTAGTCTTGAGGGTATTTTACTCGCTATGGCAAATAAACACCCTAAAGAGTTTAATCAATGTAATTGCAGTCCCAAAGATAAAAATGGAAAAGTGAAACCGTTTCAAGAATGGAATTTAGCAAACCTAATTGATGCCTCATGTGAAATAGGTTTATTGGGCCTTGATGTAAAATATTTCTGCCATGTCCTCCGTGATTTCAGAAATTATATACATCCCTTGCAACAACTTTCATGCGGGTTTAGTCCGGATGAAAAAACAGCACAAATTTGTATGAAAGTAGTTGAAGCTGCTATAGCTGATATTAAAAATAAAAAATGGTAATAGGTTATAAAAATTGACTAATACTTATAACGTATATTGTGATGAGAGTTGTCATATAGAATATGACCATCAGTCGGTAATGGCTCTTGGGGCAATTTGGTGTCCAGCAGATAAGGCTAGAGAGATAGCTATTGCAATTAGAAACATAAAGAAAAAACATAATTTATCTCCTGTATTCGAGATTAAATGGACAAAAGTTTCTTCGGCAAAGGTGGGTTTTTATCTTGACCTGGTCGATTATTTCTTCGATAACACTGACCTGCATTTCCGTGCTCTGATTATTCCCGATAAATCAAAACTGAATCATGCTGATTATCATCATGATCATGATACGTGGTATTACAAAATGTATTTCGATATGTTGAAGGTTATTTTTGACCCTGATGCACGTTATCGCATTTATATAGATATAAAAGATACACGCAGTGCAGATAAAACAGCAAAATTACATGATGTTCTTTGCAATAATATTTATGACTTCCAACGGCAAATTGTTGAGCGTTTACAAACAGTCAGATCCAACGAAATAGAACAATTACAATTGGCAGATTTACTCATAGGTGCTATAGCATACGTAAACAGAGGTCTGACGGGTAATTCGGCAAAACTGGCAATTATAGAAAAGATGAAAGAAAGATCAGGTTATACCTTGGTTCAAACCAATCTTCTGCGTGAGAACAAAGTTAATATATTTGTTTGGCAGGCAACAGAGAGGCAAGAATGATTGATTGGCTGCCAGCTTTTGTGCTTCTTGAACAGTATGAAGGAGATTGGGAAAGGTATATTGAAGCCGTATACCAGTATTTTAAAACTGATTTTATCGATTCCAAACCACAATTTGAAGACAGGAGGGTAGGATTAAAACGATACCCGTTATACCAGCAGAAAGAATCAGCTTTCTGGCATTGCACATCAGAAGGCGAAGAGGAACAAGAACGAATTCCTGATATAAGACGTTGTGAACGTATCCGTTGGCCAAGACCGATTATCGAACACTCTAATGACAAGGCAGTCAGATGCTGGCATAATAAACGTGGAGCCGAAAAAAGAATATTACTGTGGTTTTATAAGAAAGACTATCTGGTAGTTTTGGCAGATAGGGATACCTATGTTATCTTATGGACGGCATACCCTGTGATATATCAACATGCAAGGGAAAAGTTAATGAAAGAATACGAGGAGTATAAAAATGGCTGATGCCACCTTTGTAAGGGCGGCACCGTTACTCCTTCTACACATGGTAGATGAGCTATTATCATAATAATATTATATTACCCTTTTTGTCAATAGATAAATGACATAAATATATTTAAATAAAATATTATGGCAAATTTTACTGAATCCGAAATCGAAGTTTTCTCGCTTGACGAACTCAAGGAAATAGGTTTTTCTTATTTCCCGGGTCCATCTATGGCACCAGACGATAGGGCAACTAAACCACTTATGTACGATATATATTCGCCTTTCAATATACCGGAAAAACGTTCCAGCTACGAGCAGGTAGTTCTTAAACACACACTTGAAAAGGCTATTAACGGGCTAAATTCTGAAATATCGATATCAGCACGACAGGAAGCTCT
>JAQTVR010000151.1 GCA_028706995.1 Dehalococcoidales bacterium | reverse complement strand
GTCAGGCAGGTAGGGGACAATCTAACGATATCACCCTTGAGTGTGAAGGAATGTCTAAGAGGTTGAGAGCGGATTTATTTGTTCAATTTAGATCCTTAGCTGACTTAGTAGCTCAAACAGGAACAGCTACCGAAGAATATAGGCTTTCCGGAATTGCTTCTCCATTTAGCAATTTAACTGCGTCCCAGATGGTAAGCGAGATGCTTCTCAATTATTTTTATTTGGATGTTGGAAGGAAGTCGTTTAATTTTATAGCTGGGGAGGAAACTCTTACAGAGGCGGATGGATATAAAAAGACAGCTAATTATTCTAATTTGTATATCAATAAAGATAATGTGAAAAAGTTTGCTGTAGTTAGAGATATAAACACGAGAGCGTTTGATTATATAGAATTGAACGATTTTAATAATTATTTTTTTACTGAATATTATAGGCCATTAGAGCTAATAGATAATATGAAGAACAAGTTTATGTATTTTTTCTATCAAAAAAATGATGGAACGTTTGTTTTTGATGATTTTAATCGGACGATCTCTTCAATTTCTGAGAAGGAATATCTATATAAAATAAATCTTGATAAAGTTTTTAGATTTAATATAACCCAGGATGATAGCACTTTGTTGACTCGAGTAAGGATTGTTCCTGAATTCCAATTTGATGTGGGAGTTTTAACTCAAATAGAGACAAGGGAAGATATAATCCCAGACGTTGAAGAGAGATATGGGATTAGGACGTACGAAACAAAGACTATTCGTGGTGTTTCTTCCATAAAGGAAATTTATAATTATGCTAGATCATATTTAATAAGAAATAACGATCAATATGAGAGTATGTCTATTGAAATGCTTGGGGACCCCTTATACGATTTAAACGATAATGTTCTTATTGAAGATTATATGACAATTTTTATGATAAATAAGATCTCCAGGAATATAGACTCTACTGGGTCAAATACGATGACCCTAGATCTGAGATTTTCAAGAAAACCATTAAATATAAAAGAGATGAATCGGATAGAAAACTCAGAAACGGCAAGCGTGAACGCCTTAACTGATGCTACAACAAAAGTTTACAAATTTAACTATTTAGATCAATATGTGGATACAGCATCAGAAGAAAAAGTTTTATATGGACTGTATTGGCAAATTATTCCAAGACTGCTCTATAGTGAAGGAAGAATTCCGACGGGATAGAGGTTATATGCCTTTTGATTGGCCTTATGGCGAATTAGCAAAAAGAGAGTTTAATATACGATTTGGCATAGTAAGATCTGTAGATAATAATGCCAAAAAGATGAAAATTGAAATGTGTGATACCCCGGGTGTCTATGTTGACATATACTTTCAAAATATGGTTCAACCAATGTTGGCATCGGGGTTGACAGCGGGCCAAGGGTGGGGAGTATACACAATCCCTACCGGAAATATAGGGACGGTTGCGGTCATTTGTTTTTATAAAAACGAGTTTCCTTTAGTTTTAGGTTATATGGCCTCAGATTATAGAACAGATGTGGCCACAGGAAAACTTGATGATATAAAAAGTGGGGAGATAAAAATAAAATGTGTTAGAAAATCTGAAATATATTTAGATGAAAACGGAAATTTATCCATAAAGTGTTTCGCTAAAATGACGATCTTAAACTATAACGATCCAACAGCAACAGCAGAAAGTTTAAGAATTGAAATTGATGGCGGGAATATTGTTATGAATAATGGCACTAAGAATGTGGCAAGGGTGGGGGATACAGCGGCAGCCAATTCTGAATTGTGGACTTGGATAAACGATGTTAGTACGGCTACGGGAGTGACTCCGCCAACGACCAGTACTATTGTAGCTATTAATTCAGGGACCAGTAAAATAAAAGTAGATTAAGGAGAAATCTGATGGCAACATTCTCTCAAATAGTTACATCAATGATAAACTATATTTTAGGTAAAAAGCCGGATGTGGACACAAGTGTCGGCACAGTACTAAGAGATGTTACGATAGAATGTCCGGCAAATGAGATAACGAATCTTTATACAGAGATTGATACGACAAGGGAAATGATAGCTTTTTACGATAATGCCTCCCTTTTGACTACTGATCAATTAGATAGTATTGCTAATAATTACGGTCTAACCAGATCTTCGGCAACTACCGCAACGGGGCAGGTAAGGTTTATAAAATATACTATCCCCACCTCAGATATAGTTATTCCGCAAGGGACCATTGTTTCAACAAGCTCTACAACAAACCAAACATCTGTCAATTTTTATACTCTTTCTCAGATAACAATGTCTGTCACAAGTTATATATACGATTCTGTTAGGGCATATTATTATGTTAACGGGGACATACAATGTACTGCTGCCGGGTCCTCCGGGAACGTAGCAGCAGATACCATAACAACTTTCTCGAGTTTAGCCGGAATTGATCTTGTTTCAAATATTCTTCCGACAACTGGGGGGTCTGACTCCGAATCAAATGCTAATTTGGCCGGGAGAATAAGAACCAAATTGATGGGGAATAATTATGGGACAAAGAATGGGTATATTAGTCTTGTTAGCACTATAAGCCCTATAGTAGAAGTGATGGCTGTTGGGCCAAATGATCCTGGAATGCTTAGGAGTGAATATGGCGGAAAAGTAGATGTTTTTGTGAGACCTTCTTCTTATTCGGCAGGATTGGTATCAGAATCGGAGAATATTGTCTTTGTGTCTGGAACAAATACCTATGTGTTAACTTATCAACCGATTAGAGTCTCAAGCTCGGCAACGGTTACTGGAACTTATTTAGGAAGTGCTCATACTTTTGTTGAAACTTCTGATTTTGTTCTTTCGGCGGATACTGGCCAAGAATCTGGGTCTAATAGGGCAGCAGATAGTATTTCTTGGGTAGGAAATAAACCAGATGATGGTACTGTCTTCACTATAACTTATAATTCTGTTGGGTATATAGCTACAGCTCAAGATTTGATAGATGGAGACACTTATCATATTTTAACGGCAGATGCTCTTGTTAGGGAGGCTGAGAGGGCTCTTGTCGATGCAACAATTTCTATAGTTAAACTGACCGGGTATACTTTAACTTCTGTTTCTAGTTCGGTTACTTCCGCTTTTACAAGTTATATTACGGCATTACCGTTAGGGAGCAGTTTAGATGAAAGTGATATAGTAAATGCTATTTATAATAATGCAATTGGGGTTGATTCTGTAATTCTTCCATTTACTTTATTCCAAAAAAGAGATCTTCAGGGAACACATGTAGACGTTGATGGGAGAATAGAGGCAAGTAAGGGGCAATATTTTGGGGTGGGGACTTTAACAATTTCTGTGAGGTAAATGATGTCTATAG
>JAQTVR010000150.1 GCA_028706995.1 Dehalococcoidales bacterium | reverse complement strand
CCGCTTGAACGTGCTCCGGGTTGAAGGCGTAAGGGAAGACAAATGCGACTTTTGCCCATTCGCAGTCTTCTTCGTACCAACCGTCAACGTTGCGCATCGCTTCCGGCATTTTCCGATTGTGTTCGTCGTCCAAGTGAATACCGCCATGACTGGGCGTGGAATATGAGCCGATACCCGGCGCCAACATAGTGTTAGAGTCCGATAAACCCCATGGTGTCCAAATTCCCATGTTATTTTTCCTCCTTATTATGTTATAATGCACATTCTCCCATAGGAGGATCGCAGTCTACGTGGATACCATCGAGATCAATAACAAGATAGGGGCAGTCTTTACAGGTTTGACATAACATTTCATAGAGATTTGTGGTTAAATTAGGCATGCATTCCTCCTTTTGTGGTATATTACTAACAAAGTAGGGGCTGGGGTGTTTGAGACCCCAGCCCCAGACCAGTTCCCGCGGGAATTGATCTTACTCTTCGGCTACTGGTTCAGTTTCAGCTTCCGCAGTTTCCGCCGAATTTTCCGAATCAGATTCAGTATCGTCTCCGGATTCACTTTTGACATCTTCTTTAATGTCAGCTGCCGGCTCTTCTGCCGGGGGAGTGTCGGCCCATTGGACTTGCATCGGCATGATGAGTACCCTGGGCGATTTGGAGTACTCAAAGACAACGGGGCCGTTATCCGTGTAGATGGAGAGTGTCATGATGCCCTGTTTGCCGCTAAGGAAGTCCAGGAGATAGCTCTGGTTGATTCCTACCCTTTTGCTCTCTCCCTGGGTAAGCATCGTGTCGATGGTCGAGCTGATTTCCTGATCGCCGCCCTTGGCGGATACTTTCAGCCTGCCGTTGATAAATTCCAGCCGGACGATGCCTGAGCCCTCTTTGGCGATGTCTCTTACCCGCTTTACCGCAGCCTCGAAATGTAGAGCGAAGATTTGGCTCTGCATGATGGGTTCGCCGGTCGGTACCAGTTTCAGCCATTCCGGTGGTTTGCCATCAATGAGGTTGACAATTACCGAAGCGGAAGTACCGAAGTCGACCCGTAGTTTGTTTTCGCCCATCAGTGATACCCTGAGCATTCTCTTGGCCGTAATCGCCTTGACCAGTGTATCGGCGGTACTGGGCGGAGTTCGCGGCGTCTTTTGGAAAATGTGTTCCAGGACCGCTACGCTATGGGCTGGGATAATGAGTTTCTCTTCCAGAGGGTAAGAAAGTCCCAGCACCTGGTGTGTCATCCTGAAACCATCGCCGGCCGCCACTTCCACAGGATTCCCCAGTATTAAGGTCTCGCCTTCCAAGACTGGTCTTGAAGTTCCGCCTTTCCCCGGAGCGCCAGCGACGTAGGGAAGAGCATCTGCCATTGCTGCGATCAGGGCGTCGCCGTCGAGCTGGCTGTCAGCTCTGATTTGCATGTCCTGGAGAGCCGGGAAATTAGCGTAGTCTTCCGTGGGATAACTCGCGCTACCACCTTCCCATGCCAGGGAGACCATTTTGCCTTTCAGCTCGATCTTGACGGTGTCCATTGACGAAACATATTTGAGCATTTCGGACACGGCAGCAAAGGGTAGCAGCATCTCCTCCTTAGCCTCGGGCAGGTTGGCGATCACCATTGTTTCGAGGTCTGTTCCGATCGCTTTCCCATTACCCAGGGCGATACAGGCGATTGCCTTTACGCTTGGCTTCTTCGGGACCACTGGTTTGAGCAGTTCCATTGTTGATTTGAGTTTATGAACTTTGATTTCCAACTATTTTTCCTCCTTTCTAGCCTATTTTTTAACGCTTCCGGATGGCCACTCCCGGAAACGTGTCAAATACCATAGCAATCACATAGCATTGCTATATGATTTAGAAGAATGCTTTCTGTGCGGGTGGAGCTGCCGGCTTGCTGGTTGAAATCGATTTTGAGGTCGACGTCGAAGCAGTGCGCACCGGTGCCGGCGGGGGTTTCGGTTCCGCAATAGTGGACTTCGGGTTTTTCGCCGATATATCCCAAGCCGCATTGGATTCCTCAACAAATGAGGGGATCCGTGCGATCGCTGCTTGAAGGTCACCCTGCAGTGCTACCATTCGCGGGTCACAGTCTGTTGCCTGAGCTCCCATGATGATGTGGTTACCTTTGATGATGATGTTGATTCGGAGCTCTTCCCGTTCTTTCTTCGGGGTAATTACTTTCCCATCGGCAATAATCTCGACCTTTGCTTCAGTGGTTTCCTTTGGTACTTCCATTGTCATTGCTATTTTCTCCTTTATCTTCATATTCATTTAGCATCTCTCGACCTTTCGTAGTATTGAACGAGATGGCTATAAAACATCTGTCTGGAATGAGTTTCCGGAACTCTTTTAACCGGAAATCGACTGTATATCCTTTATAGGTTGGCAGTTCGTTAAGCAATTACTTCCTCCTTTTTTATCGGCAGCATGAAACCGTATACCCCCAGCCTCAATTCCACTGTGGGGAACAGCTGCCGCAGGTCCGCTACGACTCCGTAAAGCATGAATCCCTTTTCGTCGAAGTCATCGATACCGCTGAATCTTGCGGGCATGCTGCCGGTATGACTATGCAGATCCATAACGGTACCTGGAACGGTTTCATAGTTTACATGGCCGGGACCAGCTTCCTGCTTCGGCTCTCGCAACCAGTATGCCAATCCTTCGAAGGTAATAGCCATGTACTGTTCGATATCTGGCTTCAGCATAAATTTAGCGACTGCCAGATCGAGCAAATATTGTGGTATCTTACCGTGAATTAGCTCTATACTCTCGCAGATAGGCGCTAATCCCCGAACTTCCACATCGGCAATGTTCATAGTGACAGACAAATGCTCGTTCTTTGCCCGGAGGTACAAACCGTTGGCCGCCATGATATATGAGTAGAAGACGCCGGATTCTCCCTGCAGGCCAGTCAACGAATTGGTCAAATATCCGACTGGTTTGGTCATCTTTTTTGTTCACCCGATTTTAATTTGCCATGGTAATATCCGATGTTGAAAGCCATCATTATTTTGTCTCGAAGTAGAGTAATCTCCGGTGAAGCGTTTTTAACAAATTATGTGTTTGTAATTGCAGTACTCAAGATTAAATTATTGACTGTGAATGTAACACCCCTTAAGCCAGATTCAAGATTGATTAAATTCAACCTTGTGATACAAATATACCAGTATATAAGGTATATGTCAAGCATAATCTTAATAGATTGTTAAGCATATATGCTCCAGGTAGGGTTTTAGTTCCTTTTGCTTTTCCTTGTATATTCGCAGTATCCGCAGGCTCAAAATTAAAATTTATCGGTGCCGTTCAGGGCGTAGTACCAGTTAACCGTCAACCGGAAACATTTCCCT
>JAQTVR010000149.1 GCA_028706995.1 Dehalococcoidales bacterium | reverse complement strand
TAAACCCTTTTTGAGAATTTGCATAGCTTCTTCTTGAGTCATAGGTTTGGCTATTTTATCGGCTATTATAGGATGCTTCTTTGGAGGTTCGCATGGTTGGACTATAAATTCAGAGCTGTTGTATGTTATGTTGTATGTTATGTGCAACCACTGGTCATTATAAAACTTTGCTATTTGATTAGCGTTTAAAGCAAAGTCATAAAAAACCGCGTGCTCAGTAATTCTCACCGGTCGGCACTGGCGACAACCGCCAGAAGTAAAATAAGGAGTCTCGCAAGTTAAATAAGGCGTTTCGCATGCCGGATTCTTCTCATGGAGTTTGCCATGCGGGCACCCACCATCTTCGCAACCATTACCATATTGTGGGCATAGCCACATAATCCTTTCCACTATTTTCCTCCTTGTGATTTTAATAGTACATTCTCTACTTCCAGGAGCACGATTTTCCTCTTGAGTCTGGAAAGCAGTGCGCATTTAGCTTGCTCTCTCTTAGGACACTCGATGCAATCTTCAAGGCCGGGCATTTCGTATTGTTGATTATTATTTGACATATTGACAAACCCCTGCGGGAGGTATTATCATAGAATCATCCTCGGCCAGAGTCCCTGCTCTTGCCATTGATGTTACCCTCCGCATGCTCCAGTTTTGCCGCTGGGGCATGTGTTTTTAGTCAACCAGGTCGCTAATAGCAACATCCAGAGCTTTTGCCAGCTTATCCAGAACCTGATAGGTTGGAAAGGATAATCCGTACTCAGTCTTCTGGATAGTTGAGTAACCCACACCAGCCTTGGCCGCTAACTGGACCTGTGTTAACCCTTGATTCTCTCTTAGTATCTTTAGCTTTACCATAGCACTAAGCATACACCCATAAGTAAAGAATGTCAATACCCCAAATGGTATACTATTTTGAATAACATCATTCAAAATACCTATGGATGTTGACCACTAATATTATTAGCAAAATGCGCAAGTAGAGGATTACGTTTTTGCACTGGTAAAAAGCCGCTTATATTATTAGCAGTAAAAGGACAAAAGTTGAGGCTAGTGGACTAGAATATCAACCGAGTCAACAAGAATTAGTCCACCGGCTTGGTAAAATGGCTGTAAAAATATTACTGAAAATATTCCACTTCCTGACGTTTCTACGAAGGGGATATTGACTTTTAACTGCGTTGAACATATTATGTAATCAAACGGAGGTGTACTATGGGACTTGGGGGGATACTGCTAAATGCCGCTACGTTCGCCTTAAATAAATTACCTGTTGAGAATTGGATATTTAAGCCTAAGAGCAGGGTTGAGGAGCTCCAAGAGTTGAAGGAGATGTTCCCCAATATGAGCACTGCAGCTCCGGCAAACGTTGGTGAAACACAGAAAGGTGACAAGGTGCATCTTCAAAATAACTCCTCGGTAACGTCATCCGTCTCTACTAAAGAGACAGTAGATTATCAAAACAGGGAAATCGGCAAAGATCTACTTTCTATGGAGACTCACTGCGTGCAAGGGTTCAAAATCAACGGACGCCCATGCGACTGCTTGGTAGGAAATACTTTGATATACAATGAGAATGCACCTATCCCCATAAAGGGAATAGGTGACAAAGTTTTTTCTCACACGGGCATAGTCAGAGAAGTGACTCAGCACATGAGTAGAAATTATGACGGGGCTCTCAGAGAAATACGGGTATCGTATTCTAATGTGCCACTACTCATAACACCCGAACATCCAATATGGGGCATACCCGATGCATGGAAAAATAACTGGAGCTGTAACGGCGGTCTGTCTGAGGAGGATATTAAATGGGTAGCGGCGTCTTCTATGTCGCCTGGTTCATTCATTGCATTCCCCAGAATAAAACGCATTGTGGATATGGAAATTATTACCCCCAACCTGGCTGAGATTTTAGGGTGGTATGTAGCTGAGGGCTCAAAAGATAAACCCAGAGATGACTGTTTTGGTCACCGTATAATTTTCTCGCTATGTAAAAACGAGATAGATAACATAAAGAGGCTATCATCGTTGATTAACAAATGTTTTGGTTCGGAACCAATAATACGAGAAAGAGAAACTACAACTCAAGTAGAATATACCAACTCAGCTTTTAGTAATATTTTCGCTGACTTTGGAATAGGTGCCCATTATAAGCAGATCCCGAATTGGTTTATTTATTTGCCACCCGAAAAACAGTACAGGTTTCTAAACGGATATTTCCATGGGGATGGCACGAATAGGGGGAGGGGAATCGAGGCCACTACCGTATCGTCTAGATTAGCATATGGATTGCGCTTAGTTCTTTTCAGGCTAGGTGTTCTACATGGAGTGCATGAGGCAAAACAAAGCAATGGGCTGATCCAGGGTAGGCCGATTATAGGGAACGGCAGAAGGTATAATATTCATATTAGTGGTGAGGCGGCAAGGGCGTTTGGAGCAGAGATAGGAATGGGAATACATGAGTCATTTTTTACATCTGACAAGCGCATGCTTTCTAATTGGGGTTACGTAACAGATAATTATGTATTTCTACCTGTAAAATCCAACGAGGGCGTAACGTTCAATGGCACTGTATATAATATAAGCGTTAAAGAGGACGAGAGTTACCTTACTATCAATGGAGCTGTGCACAATTGTGGCCAGTCTAGGCACCTGCTACACCTGGAGAAGCTGGCTGATGAAGCATTGGCGATGGTAGACAACCCGGAGATATATACCCGCATCCATGATTGGATTAACCGCCTAGGACCTCGCTGCACTGTAGCTATGGTAGAAAAAGGTACTTATGTTAAAGAATATTCGAAATTCGCCTCGGAAGCCCGCGATCTACGCAAGGAGCTGCTTGGCACGCTGGACCCCAGTGCGCTCTTCCCGGAGATAATTGAACCGAAAGGGGCAATCGAAGAAGTGAAAGACCTGCCGGAAGAAATGACTGAGGCAATCAGTGAGACGACCGAGCCGGTTATCGAAACTCCTCCTGTATTAGTAATTCAACACGAACCTTTCCCGAATAAAACAGTCTGCGGGGAAAAGCTACTTTCGATGACCAACTGGATCCAGGGCTTGGATGAAGAGGAATGCCGGACATGTATTCTGCCGGTGTGTATGTCATGGTATTATGACGAGCTAAACGAGAAGGGAGAAAAGGATTGGGCGGCGAAACTGGACGTGATGCGGCAGACCGGTATCCCGTTGGATGTTTGCAAGATGCTCGATGAGATTAAAGAAAAGGTAAACACGGAACTGAGGGAGCGCTTGTTGGAATTTGATTGCGCAACGCAGACGTTTAACAAGGGGGAAGAGATACCCGATGAGAAATCTTCGGAGTAGCCCGCGTCTTCCTTGTTTTATGCATGGTCCTAGTGGTTTCTTTCCCACA
>JAQTVR010000148.1 GCA_028706995.1 Dehalococcoidales bacterium | reverse complement strand
AAGAAGAGGGAGGGCAACATGGAGAATAAGAAACAAAAGGTCTTGCTAGTAGAGGACGAGATGATAGTGAGGGAAAGCCTGAGGGATTGGCTCATAGAGGATGGATATGATGTCGAGTGTGTTGAAAGCGGGGAGGAGGCTATAGAAAGGGTCAAGCAAGAAGAGTTTGGCGTTATCGTTCTTGACCTGAGACTGCCCGGCATCGATGGCTTACAGGTCTTCGAGCAAGCCAAAGAACTTAAACCGGAGACAAAAGGGGTAATCATTACTGCATACCCTTCAAAAGAAACAGAGGATAAAGCACGGAGGTTAGGGCTTGTTGATTACCTCGTGAAGCCTTTTAAGATTGTTGATTTAGAAAATATGATTGGAACCGCACTCGGAGAAGTAGTCAAAGAAAAAAAGGGCGAGGAACACCACTGGCTAGAACTCGGCGCTGTTTCTTATCGGCTTTGTGACCTCAACTACGAGTGTGCCCATTGTGCCTTTGCCCAGGAGGCACAGGATAGATTCGGGACCATAGCAGCCATCGGCGAGGAAGAATTGATCAAACTAAAGAAATTGTCGGGTAACCAAAGGCTATGCCGGTACGCATCGGTCTACTTTGTCAAGAAAGAGAAGCCAGAACCAGAGAAGGCATAATCATCCAAATATCCGGGCTTACAAAATATAATACTCTCACATTGTGAGAGTATAAGTCGATATAACATTCTCGGTGCCAGCTATTCATGATTGGCGAGAGCAGGGGATTTATTTAAAATCAGGATTTAACAGTATCATCATGGATTGAAAAAACGTCAGTTTAATATTAAGATAAAGTAATGGTTTTTATATTAAACACGATAGACAATCTGTCATTCGGAAAATATCGAAAGACGCCGGCAATATATGGATAGCGTTATCGTCGGGATTGTCATTATTATTTTATTGGGAATAGCTTCACAGCTGATTGCCTGGTTTACCAGGTTGCCTTCCATACTTCTCCTGATCGCTGCCGGTTTCATTGCCGGTCCGTTGCTGGGGATATTCGATCCGGATACATTACTGGGAGACCTCTTCGAGCCGATAGTGTCACTCTCTGTCGCTGTCATACTTTTCGAGGGTGGACTCAATCTCAAGATAAACGATATCAAATCGACGACTCCGGTTGTACTGAGACTTATAACTGGTGGTGTTCTCATAACCTGGGTGATTGCAAGTCTAGGTGCCATATTTATACTGGGGTTGGATATGCCTCTTGCTATTCTTATGGGTGCAATTTTGGTAATTAGCGGTCCGACTGTTATCATGCCGCTATTGCGCTATTTACGCCCTGGTGCCAATGTCTCGGCCGTATTAAAATGGGAAGGAATTCTGATTGACCCTATCGGTGCAGTACTGGCTCTTGTAGTACTGGAAATCATCCTGGCGGGCAGCGCAAGTACGGGAAGTGCCGTGCTACAGACGATTGCAATTCTGTCTAAATCGTTGATATTCGGCGGGTTGCTCGGTGCTTTCGGCGCATGGATTATAATGCAGGCACTACGGCGTCACATATTACCGGATTATTTACATATTGCTGCTACACTCGGTATTTTATCGGGAGTCTTCCTGACATCAGAACTTATTCAGACCAATGCAGGGTTGGTTGCGGCTATCGTTATGGGAGCTATGATTGCAAATCTCTGCAAGGCAAATATCAGTCATATTCTTGAGTTCAAGGAAAACTTGACTATATTGCTGGTTTCATTTCTTTTTATTATTCTTTCTGCCAGACTGGAATTATCATCGTTTAACGGTCTCGCTCTGGGGCTCATAATTTTTGTATTTATACTTGTTATTTTTGTCCGTCCCCTTGCAGTATTTATTTCCGCAAGACGATCGAAACTTGGGATGAATGATAAGTTGTTATTATCATCCATAGCGCCGAGGGGGATCGTGTCGGCATCGATCGCTTCCGTATTTGCTTTTCGACTTACGGCGGACGGTTATTCCGGTGGAGAATTACTGTTGCCGGTTACTTTTGCCGTTATATTCGGTACTATTCTTACTTCCAGTATTATCGCTCCGCTGCTAATAAAGGGATTGAAAATAAGCCAGATGAATCCGCAGGGAGTGGTATTTATAGGAGGACAAATCTGGGCGAGAGATATAGCGACATTGTTAACGAAGAAAAAGATCAAATGCTTGATAATAGATGACGATAAGGCGAATGTCGCTTATGCTAAACGAAAAGGACTGGAAGCCATTCATGCAGATGCCCTAAAGGGCAGTTTCCTCGATGATACCGATTTTAACGATTATGGTTACGTTGTAGCTATTACCGCTGACGACAATTACAATATATTGGTAGCTTTAAGGATGAGTAAATCTTTCGGACGTTCGAATGTTTTTATTCTTCCGACGGTGGATACGTCGTCACGCGACCAGAAACACCCGGAACATTTACCGGGCAGATTACTGTTTGGTGCAGAAGCCAACTATGACAGAATAAGCGAGCTTTATGATAAAGGAAAAATCAGGCTAGAAACTCTTTATAAGGATACGACTGTTGCAGAACTGGTCGAAATCTACGGAAAAGGCAGTTTGTCGTTGTTTACCGTAGATCATAACGGCTTGGTTACCGTAATTTCAGCAGATATTAAAAAAGGATTTAAGTCCGGCACTGATATAGTAACCCTGATGCCTGATTCTTCTAAATAGATACATTCCCTTTTAAATGGTAATTTAAAGTAAATATGCTCCAACCCACAATCCGGTAAAGAACTGCTGTACATTTATACCGAGCAGGCGGGTGTCATATCCGCCTGCCTGAACTACCAGTGTCGGCAACCTGAGTGTGCCTATCAGCTTTCCGTTCTTCTCGAAGTCTTCCGCATGTAGACTCCACGTTCCGGTCAGATCTCCTTCGGCAGTATCCAGTCCCAGCGGTACTACGAGAAAGGGAGTAACCCCACTTCAGATTACGTACAGGGTCGCTTTCAACCCGCCAGAAAACTAAAGAGTATTTAGTGGCAACATTTATAAATACTAAAGCTATATAATATTCCCTTCTAAGATATTGACCAAAACATCGTTTTGTTATCTTAATAGCGAGAAAGTTATACCTCGAGATAAAAATAGTAAAGGTTGGCGGCAGACATCGATAAGGCAAGTCATACTTTCCCCTACATATAAAGGTACCCAAATAGTCAATCGCTATTCTCATATCTCCTATATCAACAAGGTTGACTTGAGTAAAGCAATTCAAATTAAGGTACCGGCCATAGTATCCGAGCAGATATGGCAAATAGCACAAGATCGCCTCAGTAATAACATCCACGTTAAGCCAAATAAGCAAGGTGAATTTCTCCTACAGGGGATAATAAATTGTGGTTTATGTGGTCGTGTTTATCAATCTGAT
>JAQTVR010000019.1 GCA_028706995.1 Dehalococcoidales bacterium | reverse complement strand
CAACACTCCCCCAAATAAACTGAGGACAACCGCTGCCGTGCTTATCATTACCAGGTAATGTTTGGCTTTCTTAAGCAGCATTGTCATCATAAATGAAATCCAGAGTGCACTGGCAAACCAGTTTAACCTCATAGAGGCTACAAATTTTGCCGAGCTTCCTTCATCGGGATATCCTTCCATCCCGGCAAAAATATGGATGCCCTCAACGCCTCCGTGCTGAATTGCGCGGCTGGCACTGGCTATACCATTAAGCAAACAAACCGTATAAGTAATTCCGACAATTGTTGCCAGTGCTACAATTGTCCCGTCTGCTTTGCGGACATAACATAAAAAGAGATAAAAAACAGCCAGATTAGGAATGGCCACAAAAATATACATTGGGAATATGCCGGCACTGCCTGAACCCACAATCGGAAATACTGTGCCGAGTACCATAAGTAATATACCCATCATTGAAACATTCCATGCCCATTTGTGCTCACGGCGATGTAAAAAAGCTGATACCAGTAAAATTACAGAGCCTATCATAGCAATGTCATGCAGAGCGGGGTATATCCATTCAATAATAACTGATTCATCTGCACGGTATTGAGCCGCTTTAGCCCAATACGCTTCCTGCCAGTGATTGATAAATATAATATAGGTCGCAAATAAAGAATAAAAACTACCAATAACCGCTATAATCACAGCTGGTTTATGTTTTATCTGCATTAACCGACTTCCTCCTTAAAAACCATTATTTTAAGTTATTTATTAATTCGGATCAATTCTCGATCACGGCTATCGTACTTCCGGTAATAGCCAATATCCATGCCCATTTTCTTTTAATAAAGAAGCCATAGGCCCCCACAATCAACAAAAGCTCGCCAAGCCCCAGAATTTGTGAAAAAATTGGCTGCTCGTATGATTGCATTATGACAGCAGCGTTTTTGCCTTCAGCTGCAAATCCTTTCAGAATTACTATGTATTCCGAAAAAAGGAAAAACTGGCTTAAAGCCAAAATTACTAGACCGGCTATTAGCGATACCACCCCTCCTACTATCAGCCTTGTTCGTCCACTAGTTTCATTGTCCATTTGGCTTTTTCCTCCTAAAGTATTTGAATTAGTTGCCTCTTTTACATTCAAATTGCTGTTATTTCATATTTCATCACCTCATAAAAAAACTAACAATGCACTCAGAAACTTAAGAAATCCTTAAATTTTCCTTCAGCAATAATGTCATTAAAGTAAATCCAAGGTCATTTTTTGTAGTTTGCTCTTTTTCCGCTTAATAATCATTGACTTTTGTCAATTGTGGATGGTAGAGTTAGCTCGGTTTGATTAAGTTTAGTTTTTGTTCTTATTTATTAGCCAGGAAATAGAGGGGAAGTAGATGAGCAGCATAGTTCTACCGTTTGCTCCTGACAGCTTTGTTTCAAAATTACCCGAACCTTCACGTGTCGAACTCTCTAATATTGCTCTGCCCCGATATTTGAAGGAAGGAGATTTTCTTTGCCGTCAAGGCCATGTCTGGCCTAATGCTGCCTTATTAACTTCAGGAAAACTGAGTATCATGGTGCTGTCAACCACCGGTCAGGAATACACCGTGCATGATATTAAACCGGGAGAGTTCTTTTGGGGGCACTCAATCTTTGACGATCAGCCACTTCCTGCTTCAGTAATAGCAGCAGAGGATTCAGCCGTTTGTTTATGGTCAGCTGAAAAGATACTGCCGATGCTGTTTCGCAATCCGGAAGCAATGTGGGAAGTATTCCGTTTACAAGTAAAATTCATGCGCCATGCCAATGAAATCATCTGCGGCCTGGCTTTTCAGCCTGTTGCTGCCAGGCTCGCTAGACTACTGCTGAACAAATTTGCAGAACACGATCACATGACAATAAAGCGAATAATGTCGCTAAATACAATGGCCTCTTTGGTTAACACCAGTCCTGAAGTAGTTTGCCGCATATTGTGCCGCTTTCAAAAAGATGGCATTCTCGAAGTAACACGTAAATCAATTTCTCTGCAAGATAAACAAGCACTTAAACGTATAACCGGAGCCCAACAGGAACAACCTGTGTAGAGTTCTTTCTGTAGTTTATTATTTACAACAACGACCTGCCTCACAAATTCTAATAAGTCTCCTAAAATTAACGAAAGTTTGTCTACAAAATTATAGATCACTGTCAAATCTCCATAATTTACCGACTCTATTTGCTGGATATGAATTGTCTTTTCTGTAACCCTTAAATATTCGCAAACTTCTTTTAGGGTCTAGAATTAACTGACCTTTTCCCCGAAAACTGGACAAGCCAAAATGTTAGTAAAAATGGTTAATTTAGTTTAACGGGAGGGTCATCATCACTTCAAACTCCTTATACTTATAGCTTATAGCAGGGGAGCGGTCTTGGCTACGACAAATTAGGGGAATTTTGTCAAAGCAGTTGCTCTTTTTATCATCAAGAGCTTTTAAAAGTGAGGAATTCAGGAATAAAGCGTCCCTGGAGGGATTCGAACCCGCGACCCACTGCTTAGAAGGCAGTTGCTCTATCCAACTGAGCTACAGGGACCAATGATACAACTATACCATTTTATACCAATTATGTTTATGAGTAAAAATGTTTCTAGCAACAACCCCCCGGAGTTTATTCCATGGCTCCCCCGTATCTTTGTTACCGATAATGTTCTGTAGTTCTCTTTTATTTAATATTTTAATCGGACTATTTATATAAATAAATCATATTAAGTTATATATTTTATATCATTTGCCTAAGCTTCAGGTCAAGAGTGGTTACGGTTATTTATTACGACCATTATTACTTGATTTTAAAAAACTATAGACTGACACGCTGCAAAGGGCAATTCCAGCGATTATGGCTCCTATCCAACCAAGTAATGTCAAGCAGGTAACTATTACACCGGCAATAATTACTCCCAAGAATATGGAAAAGAATGCCTGTTTAAAACTTATCCCGAGTAACACTGCAGCAAGAGAACCTGTCCATGCGCCGGTAAAGGGTAGAGGGATAGCAACGAATAATATCAGCCCGATTCTCTTATATTTTTGTATGATTTTACTACGTTTTCTGGTTCTTTCGAAAAGCCAATCCAGCCATTTTTTAAATACAGGCACTCGATTCAGCAGACGGGTAACCGTTTCCAGTAACAATAGTATGAATGGTACAGGTAACATATTACCAATTATAGCCAGTAAAAGGGCATAGTACCAGGAAAAATCCAAAATGCCAATAGCCGTTGGGATAGCACCTCTAAGTTCTATAATGGGAAAGGCTGCAAGAATAATAACCAATAATTCTTTGGTAAGGTTTAAATCCAGAATGGCGTCTATCAAGAGATTATCCTGTATATTTTAAAAATCTAAAGCAGTCTAACAAACGGTTGAGTGAGGCGTCAAGTTATTTTTATAGATTACAAGCTTGACAACCTTTTAACTTCATTGCTAGTATAAAGGGTAGCTCCTTTTAACAATTTATTTTATATTACTGTTTTAACGATAAATAAAATGTCAAGATTATTGGACGAAATAAATAGCCCTGCAGACCTGAAGGTTTTAACTTCAAAACAGCTTGAGCAACTATCCGAGGAAATCAGGCAGGAACTTGTTGCAACCGTAACTAATAACGGTGGGCATTTGGCCTCAAATCTTGGAGTTGTTGAGCTTACTATTGCTCTTCATCGGGTTTTCAACAGCCCAAAAGATAAAATTATTTGGGATGTCGGACATCAATCTTATACTCATAAACTACTGACTGGACGAAGAGATAAATTCAATACTTTACGTCAATATGAAGGCTTATCCGGTTTTACTTCCCGAGAGGAAAGCCCACATGATCCATTTGGAACCGGACATGCCAGCACTTCAATCTCCGCAGCTCTTGGAATGGCAAAAGCCCGTGATCTGTCGGGTGAAAACTATAATGTCATTGCCATTATCGGCGATGGGGCCGCAACTGGAGGAATGGCACTCGAAGCGTTCAATAACATACCCCATCTTGGTTCTAAACTAATTGTAATACTTAATGATAACGGCATGTCTATATCTCCTACCATAGGCGCTCTTGCCAAAATATTTAGCAAGGTCAGGTTTGATAAAAGATATTATCATGCCAGCGAAAAAAGTAAAAAAATACTCGGCTTTCTTCCTTTAGGAAAGAAACTATGGGAATTTGGGCAACATTTTAAGAGTAGTATTAAAAGTTTCGTTATGCCTACTACTATATGGGAGGAATTCGGGCTGGCTTACATGGGCCCATTAGATGGACACAATGTCCGCGACCTTGAAACAGCACTAATGCAGGCAAGAGATTACAACCATAAACCAACACTCATTCATATATGTACTACCAAGGGTAAAGGATATACTCCTGCAGAGGGAGATGCCGTTTATTTTCATGGCGTTTCCCCGAAGAATAAAGGGCAGATAAAAATAGCGCCGACTTATAGCGATGTCTTTGCACAAAGTGTGTTGCAGTTAGCTCGCGAGGAACCCAAATTAGTAGTTATCACTCCGGCGATGCCGGAAGGTAACTGCCTGAGTATTATTCAAAAAGAGTTCCCTGAACGTGTATTCGATGTAGGTATATGTGAACAACATGCAGTTACTTTTGCGGCCGGATTGGCTACACAAGGGTATATACCGGTGGTAGCCATATATTCAACATTTTTACAACGTTCCTTCGACCAGATTATACATGATGTCTGCCTGCAAGATTTACATGTTATCTTTGCAATAGACCGTGGTGGTATTGTCGGAGATGATGGAAAGACCCACCAGGGAATATTCGATATTTCATACCTATCATTAATACCAAATATAATAATCTCCGCCCCTAAGGATGAAAACGAATTACAACACCTCTTGTATACTGCTGTCAAGACAAATCATCCCATGGCAGTTAGATATCCCAGAAGCGTTGGAACCGGTGTATCTATGGATTCATCTTTCCATGCCATCTCTATAGGTACAGGAGAGATATTGCGATATGGAGATGACATTGCTATATTAGCGATTGGAGCAACTGTATCTCCGTCTATTGAAGCTGCTAATGAACTGTCTCTCATGGGAATACAAACCACGGTCGTTAACTGCCGCTTTGTTAAACCGATCGATTCAGATCTGATCCTCGATATAGCTCGCCGTATTAAATATATCGTTACCGTAGAAGAAAATGTACTTAGTGGAGGTCTCGGTAGCAGTATACTAAATCTTTTACATAATTCAGGGATAAGTGGCGTAAGAGTAAAAAACATTGCAATACCTGATAAATTCATAGAACATGGGCAACCTTCTATTCTCAAAGCTAAATATGGACTTGATACCAGAGGAATAGTAAAAGAAACTCTGTCTCTTATAGCTGAAATTAAAAAAATACACTGTTAAATAATATCGATATAAATAATAAAGCTGGTATATTATAGTAATAGAGACAACTATCAGGGATAGTTGTTGCCTGATTTTATTTATCTTCTATTAAAATATATAAAAGGTGACAATGAATAAGTTAACAATAAGAGATATCGATGTTAGTGGTAAAAGAGTACTTGTAAGGGTCGATTTTAATGTTCCAGTGAGTTATAAAACAGGAGAAATTACCGATGATAGCCGAATCAGGGCTTCTTTACCCACAATAGACTATCTTATCGAGAGGGGTGCTAAGGTAATACTGTGCTCTCATCTTAGACGCCCGGAGGGGAAAGTATCCGGTGAATATAGCCTGGTAATTGTCGCTAATCGCCTGTCACAAATTATAAGGCAGCAGGTAACTCTAACAAATGATTGCATTGGGCCTGAAGTTGAAAAATCCATAGCCGATATGAAAAACGGTGAGGTTGTCCTTTTAGAGAATTTAAGGTTTCATGCCGAAGAAGAGAAAGGCGATGATTCTTTTGCCAAATCCCTGGCTCAACTAGGAGATATTTTTGTTAATGATGCGTTTGGCACTTCTCATAGAAAACATGCTTCTATAGTAGGAGTTACAAGATATTTACCATCCGTAGCCGGTTTACTACTTGAAAAGGAAATAATAGCACTGGGAAGAGTTCTAAGAAACCCCCCGCGACCTTTTGGAGTACTTCTTGGCGGAGCAAAGGTTAGCGATAAAGTAGCAATGCTGGATAATATAATGGGCAAGGTGGATACTATCATAATTGGTGGAGGTATGGCCGCCACTTTCTTAAAAGCTCAATTTTATGAAGTAGGGCTGTCCTTGCTAGATGACTCGATTGATATAGCCACTGATCTGATTAACAAGACAACAATTAATAATGTCAAACTCGTACTCCCCGATGATGTACTGGTTACCGATACAGTGAATGACCGGGGAAAGACAGAAGATGTCTCTATTTCTAATATTCCTGCAGATAAACATATAGTAGATATCGGCACCTTGACCATCACTAAATTTACCAGGGCGCTTGAAAAATGCCGAACCGTTTTCTGGAATGGGCCAATGGGTATATATGAAATACCCCAGTTTAGTGAAGGAACGAAATCAATAGCAAGGATTATTGCCAATCTACACGCTATTACCATCATAGGTGGCGGTTCTACCTCTGAAATAGTCACCGAAATGAAATTGGCAGACAAAATGACCTTTGTTTCTACCGGCGGGGGGGCATCGCTCAAATTCTTAAGTGGAGAGACGCTGCCCGGAGTTGAAGCCCTGCTTGATAAAGATACAACGACATAAACAATCCGTGTAATATTTGAGAGGATTACTTTGATAAATATTAACATCGAGTTTATAAAACAACTTTCTAGACCAACTCCTTCCAAGATTGTCTTACTGGTTATCGATGGGTTAGGAGGCTTACCTGATACTCAAAGTGGCAAAACTGAACTTGAGACTGCCAATACTCCTAATCTGGATGCCCTTGCATCTAAAAGTATATGTGGATTGTCGGAAACTATCAGCCCGGGAATTACGCCTGGAAGCGCTCCCGGGCACCTGGTTTTATTCGGTTATGATCCCGTAACTTTCCGAATAGGTCGAGGCGCATTAGAAGCTATGGGAATAGACTATCCCCTGCAACCGGGGGATATTGCGGCACGCGGCAACTTCTGCACCGTAGATAATAATGAAATAATTACCGACCGGCGGGCAGGTCGCATCTCCATAGAACAAAGTGGCAAATTATGCCGGCTCCTCGATAATTTAACAATAGATGGCGTCAGGGTGTTTTCTTTACCGGTCAAGGACCATCGCATGGCGCTAGTTTTACATGGTGAGGGTTTAAGCCCTGACATATCTGACTCCGACCCGCAACAAACAGAAATGGTGCCATTAAAGGTTAAAGCAAATAGCAAAACAGCCGAAAGGACAGCCGATATTGTCAATAAATTTCTTATCAGAGCCAAAGACATCCTTGCCGAATATTATCCAGCTAATATGCTATTACTGCGTGGTTTTGACGAGAAACCCCATTTCCCGTCCATGTCAGAAGTTTATAAATTGAAGCCGGCAGCAATAGCCAGTTACCCTATGTATCGCGGTTTAGCCAGAGCAGTCGGAATGGACATATTAAATACTGGGTCTTCCATAGAAGATGAAATAGAAACGCTCAAGCATAACTATAATAACTATGATTATTTCTTCATACATATAAAAGAAACTGATGCCATGGGTGAGGACGGTGATTTTGAAGCCAAGGTTAAAGCAATCGAACATGTGGATAAAATCATCCCGGATATTACAGCGTTAAAACCCAATGTTATAGTGGTAACCGGAGATCACTCCACCCCGGCCTTGATAAAAGGACATAGCTGGCATCCAGTCCCTCTTCTTTTATATTCCGAGTGGTGCCGACCAGATAAAGTAAAACAATTCTCGGAATCGGCCTGTATTTCGGGAGGTCTTGGGAGAATGCCGGCTATTGACATAATGCCGCTGGCGATGGCGAATGCTTTAAAATTAAATAAATACGGGGCTTAAGATAAATATGAGAATACCCTTAATCGCCGGCAACTGGAAAATGAATAAAACGGTTGATGAATCGATAGCGCTTGTTACCGGTATAGTTAAACCGCTTGAAGATATAAAAGGTGTCGAAATATTAATATGCCCGCCTTTTACATCGCTTCATACATTAGCTGATTTATTAAAGAATAGCTCTATAAAACTGGGTGCACAGAATATGCATTATGAAGATAAGGGCGCGTTTACCGGGGAAGTATCTCCTTTAATGATAAAAGACCTGTGCCAATATGTGATCATAGGTCATTCCGAGCGAAGACAATACTTTAACGATGATGAGTACGCCAACAAAAAGATCAAGGCAGCCATAAATTTTGGAATAGTCCCGATTCTATGCATCGGAGAAAAGCTGGAAGAAAACATGTCAGGAAAGACGATAGAGGTATTGGAAAGGCAATTAGAGCAGGCTTTTAATGACATCCATAATATAGGGGATATTGTTATCGCTTATGAGCCTATTTGGGCTATTGGGTCAGGGAAAACAGCTACTGGAGAACAAGCTAATAACACCATAGGAGTTATTCGTCAGAAAATAAGCTCTTTGTACGAAAACAAAACCGCTTCAAATGTGCGTATTCTGTATGGAGGAAGCGTTACAGCCGATAACATAACAGAATTCGTTCAGCAACCGGAAATAGACGGGGCACTGGTAGGAGGTGCCAGCCTTAAACCTGAAATATTCAGACATATTGCAAGCCAAACGTCAAGGATAGCCAGTCAATCAAGAAACGGTTGCTGATCTATATAGTTCATTAACATTCGTTCTTCTCTTGTAATTTAACATAATATCCCTTACTCTTATATTATGAATAAGATAATTGCTATTATAGGGCCCACAGGAATAGGCAAAAGCCAGTTAGCAATTAAAATAGCTCAAATTTTTAACGGGGAAATTGTCGGTGCAGATAGCCGCCAGGTATATAGATTTATGGATATCGGGACCGCTAAACCCGATAGCAATGAGAGAACTCTTGTTCCACACTACTTAGTTGACATAATCAATCCGCATGAGGCTTTCAGTTTAGCCGAGTATCAGCAACAGTGTGTATCAACCATTAACGATATTATTAATCGTCAGAAATTGCCTTTACTTGTTGGCGGCAGCGGTCAATATGTGTGGTCTATATTGGAAAACTGGCGAATTCCGAGAGTGACACCTGACCTGGAATATAGAAATCAGCTTGAACAACGAGCCAGCGAAAAAGGCAGAGAAGACCTTTATCATGAGCTTGAAATAGTTGCCCCCGAAGCAGCAAAAAGAATCGACCGTTCTAACGTTCGCCGTGTTATCAGAGCCCTGGAAATATGTAAAAATTTCGGCGATACTGATAATCAACCGTATAAAAACAACTCTTTATATAATGCCTTGATTATAGGATTAACAATCGATAGGGAGAAACTGTACCGCAGGATAGATTCACGGGTTGATGAAATGATAAAAAAAGGATTGGTTAGAGAAGTAGAAAAACTGGTAAGAATGGGGTACAATCTTGATTTACCCTCTATGTCTGGAATCGGTTATCGCCAAATCGGCATGTTTTTAAAGGGTGAAATAAATTTGGATTCGGCTGTTCGGCAAATAAAATTTGAAAGCCATCGCTATGTTAGAGGTCAATATAACTGGTTTAAGTTAAAAGATGATAGAATTAAATGGTTCGATATCAAGTGTGATATCCAATCTGAAATATTAGAACTCATTGATAATTTCATTAACCAGAATTAGGAGTATGTATGTTTTTTACTAAATTGCAGAGTGTTGGCAATGATTTCATCTTAGTAGAAACCAGTGATATGGATTGTGACTGGGCAACGCTTGCTAAATCCATGTGCCACAGACGTTTTGGTATTGGCTCCGATGGATTATTATTGCTTGTTCCATCGGCAAAAGCGGATTTTGGTATGCGCATGTTTAATCCGGACGGTACTGAAGCGGAAGCCTGCGGTAACGGATTAAGATGCCTTATCAAATACTGTGCCGATATGAAATTAGCCGATAACCACATAGATCGACTTACTATTGAAACGGCAGTCGGATTAAGAAAGGCCAGTTTTTCCAAGAAAGATGGGAAGATGGATAAAATTCAAGCAAGTATGGGGAAGCCTGAATTCGACGCTAAGAAGATACCGGTATCCGTAGAGTCAAGTAAAGTAATGATAGTTGCTAAAAAGCTTATCGCAGAATATCCGATTAAAATTAACGAAATAGATTTACTGCTTAATTTCGTCTCTATGGGAAATCCGCACGCTATTCATTTCCAGGATAAATCGGTTAATGAATTTCCCCTATGCCAGATAGGACCTGTAGTTGAACATCACAAGCTATTTCCCAAGCGTGTGAACTTTGAAATTGCCAGTGTAATTAATCGCAAGCAAATCGATGTCAGGGTATGGGAAAGAGGAGCAGGTGAAACCCTTGGATGTGGGACTGGCGCCTGTGCTGTAGCCGTAGCGTCACGACTGCTTGGATATACTGATAATAATGTTAAATTAATGCTCCCCGGAGGCATACTCGAGGTAGATTGGGATGGAGGGGAAGTGCTTCTTAGCGGTATTGCTGAAATCGTCTTTACAGGTGATTGGAAAAAATAAAATTTTATTATGAGGTCTAGAAAATAATATGCGAATGTCACAACGGATGGATAATTTAGCCCCTTATCTTTTTGTGGAAATAAATAAAAAAATCGCAGCTAAAAAAGCCCTTGGAGAAGAGGTTATTAACTTCAGTATTGGCGACCCGGATATTCCCACACCGGAGAATGTAATCAATAAACTTTGCCAGACAGCGCATGACCCAGTTAATCATCGTTACCCTGAGACCTTCGGATTACCCGAGTTTCGCCGGGCAATAGCCGATTGGTATATGAAACGTTTCAGTGTTTCCCTTGACCCTGATAGCCAGGTCCTGCCGCTACTCGGTTCTAAAGAAGGTATTGCACATATGGCCTTATGTTTTGTCGACCCAGGGGATATTGTCCTGGTACCTGATCCAGGTTATCCTGTCTATACCGGAGGCACAACGCTTGCCGGCGGTAAAATTCACTATATGCCGCTTCTTCAGAAGAACAGGTTCCTGCCGGACCTTAACGCTATTCCTGAAGAGGTATTAGAAAAAACCAAACTCATGTGGATAAATTATCCCAATAATCCAACCGGAGCTATAGCTGAAATTGATTTTTTCAATCGAGTAGTCGATTTTGCAAAGAAGTATGATATCCTTGTTTGTCATGACGGCCCTTACTCAGAGATTGCCTTCGATGATTATAAACCTGTCAGCTTTTTACAGGCCGAAGGTGCTAAAGATATCGGTGTTGAATTCCATTCGCTTTCAAAAAGCTATAATATGACCGGTTGGCGAGTTGGCATGGTTGTTGGCAATGCTAAGGCTATACAGGCATTGAATATAATCAAATCAAATCTGGATTCGGGAATACCACAGGCAATACAATACGCGGCTATCGAAGCCCTAAATGGATGTCAGGATGCAATTGAGAAACATAATGCGATATATCAAAGACGCCGCGATCTCGTTATAGATGTTTTAAATGATATTGGAGTCGAAGCAAAATCACCCAAAGCAGGGTTGTATATCTGGGCTAAAGTACCCGAGGGTTATACCTCTATTGAGTTTACCAACGATCTTCTCGATAATATCGGAGTCGTTGTCACACCGGGAACTGGATATGGCACCAATGGCGAAGGTTATATACGTTTATCATTGACAATACAGGATGCTAACCTCGTGAAGGGTTTATCCCGTTTGTCAGGATGGAAAAATAGTAAGGATAGATTTAAGGCTAAAATCAGGAAATAACTTTACATAACAGGTGTATATTATTAAAAACAACTCAATTTCAACTTCAGAATCGCAGGAGAGGGTATTACTGGTAGCCGTATCCGTCGACAAAACACATAACCGTTGGCCAACCGACGAGTCTCTAAATGAACTGGCTCAGTTAGCTGATACAGCCGGAGCTTCTGTTGTCGGGAGACTAACCCAAAAATTGCCTTCTCACTCAAAAAACTTTTATATCGGCAAAGGTAAACTGGATGAGCTTATAGCTCTTCAAGAAGATATCGGCGCTAATGTAATCATCTTTGACGATGAACTGACTCCGTTTCAACAAAGAAATCTTGAAGAGGCTTTAAAAGTAAAGATAATTGATAGGGTAGCTCTTATATTGGATATTTTCGCCCGCCATGCGAGTACTCACGAAGGTAAATTACAGGTCGAACTGGCACAGCATGAGTATCTTTTACCCAGGCTCGCAGGTCAATGGAGTCACTTGGAAAGGCTGGGTGGCGGCATTGGAACCAGAGGTCCCGGGGAATCTCAGCTTGAAACTGATCGCAGGTTGATCAATAGGAAGGTACAACATCTAAAGAAACAACTTGAAGACGTCAGAAAGCACCGTATGCTTTATCGACGACAGCGAAAGAAAAGCGGAATTCCTATAATTGCACTGGTTGGTTATACTAACTCAGGTAAAAGCACATTGTTAAACGCCATCAGTCAAGCCGATGTAATTGTCGAGGATAAGCTTTTTGCCACACTGGATCCAACTACACGAAGAATAACTTTACCGGATAAAAGCGTCGTTCTTTTAAGTGATACCGTTGGTTTTATCAGGAAATTACCTCCGGCAGTGATTTCCGCTTTTAGAGCAACACTCGAAGAATTAGCGGCAGCCAGTGTGCTTCTGCATGTGGTCGATTTTTCTTCAAATTATGCTGCCGAACAATGCCGCGTAGTCGAAGATATTCTTAAAGACCTCGAGGTTGCTGATAAGCCCATAATTACAGTGCTTAATAAAATCGACCTGTTGCTGGATTCTGGTAAAAAGTGGACAGAAGATGAGGCCATTGAATTTTTCAAAACCCAGGAAATGAAAAAAGAAAATGAAAATGCGGTAATTATTTCGGCAACAAAGGGCTGGGGACTGAAAAAACTCCTCGAAAAGGTCAATAATGTCATTAATGATATAAAGCCATCAACTACTGAAAGTAACCCCTAAAATGAGGCTCTACAATCCAATTCTAGCCGTTATTATGCCCTTGGTAATATAATTCGTCATTAAATACCTGCTTTTTATCAGGGGGTTTCTCAAGGCCATTCGGGGCCTGAAATTGCCATTTTTCAAGAAAAAGGGGGTGAAATAAGCTGTTTTTACTGGTTTTTGTGTAATCTACCCCTTTTCATCCCCGAAAATACTAAGTTGACATAAATAATGGGAGGGTGTGATATAATGAGAATGGAGGATTATTATGGACGAACCTAAAAACTCAGGGGAACTAAGGGAACAGATTAATGAGGCTATAAAATCAATAAAATTTTATAAACACGTAGCTGATATAGAAGATGCCTTCGCTAGTGGTGGACTTAGCACTAATATTGATTGGTTAGAATCTTTACTGAAATTAGCGAACATTGAACTAAAGCGTTAATTCTCCTTAGAGCACTACTTTTTATGATATAATTAATCGGGAGTCATGTACGGAGGGTAGCTTAATGCCATTCTTATTTAAAGAGGGATTAGTCTTTATGCCCGGTGATTTAGCATTATACAAGCCAGATGAAAATGAAGAGGGAAAGCCGTGTACTGTAAATGATTTGATATCAGGAGAGAATAATGTATTGGAAGTGTACAAAATAACTTTGGATCAGGGTGACGTTCTATTTTGTGCGATTGACGAATTGCGCTTGCGCCCGGAGAAATAGTTTTTCAGGCCTGTCTCAAGCGCTTTTGTTTATGTAAACTGTTTATTCTTATTTTCTGCACAATTAGTGGTTCGCACTATATATGTTATGTAATACCAAAGCATTTTTCGGTTTATTGTTAAATCAAAACGCAATCTGACATGCGCATTGCTATCAAGGACCCGGTGTATTTACCCTGGACTGTTACAGTTTGCCCTTTTTCTAAGTTTCTTAATTCTTCAGCATAC
>JAQTVR010000147.1 GCA_028706995.1 Dehalococcoidales bacterium | reverse complement strand
AAGGCCTAAAAATATAAATGTCTTAAAGAAGAATATAATACCGGCACTTGATAAAAGCAAATTTTATTGTTAGACTTCGATTTGTATAGAGTTGATGGGCTGGAGTAAAATAGTGCTTTATAAAAATAGATAAAAAGATAGGGACAAGGATAAAAAAATATAACATGTCGTATGAAAAAGAAGAACAAGCAAGATTAATGCGGCAGCAAAGCAAACAGGCTATAGCCCTAGCAATGGAAGGGCGCTGGCACGAAGCCATTGAAGCAAATAATGCTATTATAGAGGGGTTCCCCGAGGATGTAGATTCCCATAATCGTTTGGGACGGGCCTATATGGAGATGGGGGAGTATATGCTAGCAAGGAAAGCATACAGCTACGCAAGGCAGTTGGACCCCCATAATAATATCGCGGAAAAAAATATCCGCCGCATTGCCAACTTGATTGAAACAGGTGCCAAACCCGAAGAGACCGCTACGAAGGTAGAACCGAACGTTTTTATCGAAGAAACGGGGAAGGCAGGAGTAGTAAAACTTTATCATCTGGCTCTTAAAAAGGATTTAGCCAGAGTCGATGCCGGCGACAGGGTATATCTCAAGATAATGGATTCCAATCTTACCGTAGAAAACGGGCAGAATGAATACCTGGGTTTGATGGAGCCCAAACACAGCCAGCGTCTTATCAGGTTAATGAATGGTGGTAATCAGTATTCGGCAACGGTAATAAGTGTCACGGAAGACAGCCTGGCAATTATTATACGCGAGACATACCAGCACCCCTCCCAGTTCGGCCAGCTTTCATTCCCATCGAAGGGTATTAGTATCGTGAGACCTTATGTCAGCGATAAAATATTGAGACGCAGATTAGAATACGATGATTCGTTATCACCTGATCTGGAATATCCTACAGACAATGGTGACGGAGCAGACCTGCTATCGGAAGAGGTTGTGGATGATAGCGGGGGAGATAGCGACGATATTAACGAAGAAGAAGAGGAGCAGGAGGTCTAATTTATGGTTTTAGGTAATATCAGGGATATTAAAATCGAGGATGAAGTCAAAAGCTCATATCTCGATTATGCAATGAGTGTCATTATTTCCCGCGCTTTACCGGATGTGCGCGATGGGCTTAAACCGGTACATCGCCGTATTTTATATGCGATGCAGGGGCTGGGACTTAATCATTCCAGCCCGCATAAGAAAAGCGCCCGTGTCGTAGGTGAAGTTTTGGGTAAGTATCATCCCCATGGCGATTCCTCTGTTTATGATGCCATGGTGCGCATGGCACAGACTTTCTCGATGCGGCACACACTTGTAGACGGACAGGGTAACTTCGGCAGTGTCGATAATGACCCGCCGGCGGCTATGCGTTATACGGAAGTGCGCCTGGAAACCATCGCTGAACAAATGCTGGCGGACATCGATAAAGATACTGTTGATTTTATGTCCAACTTCGATGATACCCTGCAGGAGCCGGTAGTACTGCCAAGCCGCCTGCCGAATCTGCTGATCAACGGCAGTTCGGGAATTGCCGTCGGTATGGCTACCAATATCCCACCGCACAATTTGAACGAGGTCTGCGATGCGTTAAGCTATCTTATCGATAAACCCGAGGCCGGTGTCGATGAACTGATGAAATACATCAAGGGGCCCGATTTTCCCACCGGCGGTATCATCCTGGGCAGAGAAGGGATAATCAGTTCCTATGCCACCGGGCACGGACGAATAACTGTGCAGGCAAAGGCTTACTATGAAGAAGCGACATCGGGGCACCAGCAGATAATCGTTACCGAACTGCCTTATCAGACAAATAAAGCAGCCCTGGTAGAGAAGATTGCCGAACTGGTAAAAGATAAAAGAATTACCGGCATCAGTGAGTTGCGCGACGAGTCGGACAGGCAGGGAATGCGCATAGTCATCGAACTCAAGAAGGAAGCCCAGTCACGCCAGGTGCTTAACAGCCTGTATAAATATACGGCGATGCAATCCTCCTTCTTTGTTAATATGCTGGCGCTGGTTGACGGTCAACCGAGAGTAATCAGCCTTAAAGAGGCTTTACAATATTTTATAGATTTCCGCCGTGAAGTTCTCACAAGGCGTACCAGTTTCGAACTGAAAGGGGCTAAAGACAGGGCGCATATCCTGGAAGGTTTGAAGATTGCGTTGGATTTTCTTGACGAAGTCATCAGGATTATTCGCCAATCGAAATCGGCTGACGATGCCCGTACTGAACTTATGGCTAAGTTAGGTCTATCTCAGATTCAGGCACAGGCTATCCTCGACCTGCAATTACGCAGGTTAGCCAGCCTGGAGAGACAGAAAATACTCGATGAATATGAAGCAATATTAAAGACCATTTCCTATCTCGAGGATTTACTGAACAATCCAAGGAAGATGATGGTACTTGTAAAGGACGAACTTGGCGAATTGAAAAGCAAATCTGGCAACGCTCGCCAGACTGAAATAAGCATACAGGAAGCGCTGGATTTCAGCGAGGAAGACCTTATTCCCCACCAGAGAATGGTGGTAACCTTGAGCGAACGCGGTTTCGTTAAGAGAGTCCCCTCCAAAGCCTATACGTTGCAACACCGTGGAGGTAAAGGCATTATCGGCATGGTTACCCGTGAACTGGATGCCGTCCGGTTCCTGGTTGTGGGAGATACCCACGATAACCTGCTTTTCTTTACCAATAGGGGAAAGGTATTCAGTATCAAGTGCCACGAGGTTCCCGTTGACATATCGCGTATTTCAAAGGGCATGGCGGTCATAAACCTTTTTCCTATTGCTGAGGGAGAAAGGGTTACGGCTATAGTGGCGGTAAGGGAATTCAAGGAAGATAATTTCCTGCTTATGGCTACTGGCAACGGAGAGGTAAAAAAGACATCGGTCGATAGCTTCAGCGCTGTTCGCAGCAGCGGGCTTATCGCCATGGATCTGACCAGGGGAGACAGCCTGGTAGCTGTCTGCCAGGGCAAAGAGACGGACGATGTCCTCCTGATAACCCAGAAAGGACAATCAATCAGGTTCCCTATCTCGGAACTCAGGACCAGCTTGAGAGCCAGTGGTGGCGTTTGCGGTATCAAGATGGAAGCAGGGGATAAAGTGGTCAGCATGGATGTGGCTCAACCCGGCTCCTTCGTACTCACGGTTACTACAGGCGGTCATGGCAAACTGACCCCTATCGAGGATTATCCTTTACAGCACCGTGCCGGCAGCGGCGTGATTACTTTCAAGATCGTGGATAAGACAGGCGATGTGGCAACTGCCAAAGCTGTAAATCCCGACCAGCAGGTAATGATCATCTCCGCCAACGGCATCATCACACTTACACCTGTAAAGGAAGAGGACCCGAGGCTGGGAATCACTATACAGGGCAGGAGCACCCAGGGAGTGCGCCTGATGAAATTGGAGAAGAGCGACAGCGTGGTAGCTAT
>JAQTVR010000146.1 GCA_028706995.1 Dehalococcoidales bacterium | reverse complement strand
AAATAGCTGGTCATCAGGATTTTGAAACACCAAGCCCACTTTGCTGCGTACCCACTTCAGATTTTTATCGTCTATAGGTTTCCCCATGAACCTGACGTTGCCATCGCTCCTGATGATACCGTTAAAATGGAGAATCAGCGTGGATTTGCCCGCCCCGTTAGGCCCCACCAACGCCACCGAATCACCCTTATAAATAGTAAGATTTATGTCTGTAAGCGCCTGCTGCCCGTCCGGATATTTATAAGAAAGATTGTGTATCCTGATAAGTTCTTCCATGTTTTCACTCAATATAGCAGATTAAACAGGCTGATTAATGCCAACACCGATCCCCAAGCTGCGATAAAGACAGCATCGCATTTGCCAAAATACAACCGGTCCAAAGTACGGCTGTGCCCGTCGAAACCGCGCGCCACCATGGAGGCATACACCCGTTCCCCGCGTTCATAACTGCGAATAAAGAGCGTGCCGATCATATTCCCCACTGTCCTTATCTGCCATAACCGCTTGCCGCCGCTGCCGAAATTCCGGCTGTCACGCGCCTGCTTCATCCTCATAACCTCATCGGTTAAAAGAAAGATATAGCGGTACATGAAAGACATTATCATTACAAGGACTTGCGGCATTTTCAGATGCTCAAGAGCTTTTAATATATTAGAAAAAGCCGTGGTAGAGGTTAATAAAACCAGAGCAAGGATAGACAACCAGGCTTTAGCCATAACGCTTCCCAGTGTTTCCAGCCCCCCGTAAGTAACAGAAAGGTGCCATGATAATATATTGAAGCTAAATGCCGCTATTCCATCTTTGAAGAAAGGGATAAATATAGCGATTGTTAATACGAATGGGATAACGACAAGTGAACGCCTGAAGATATATGTAATAGGCACGCGCGACATGATAATCAGAGCAGCGATAGTCATAAAATACAAACCATACGTAATCCAGCTTGCAGAAGGAAGCAACACGACCAGAAAGATGAAGACAAGAGTAGCTATCAGCTTGGTGCGTGGATCAAGCCTGTGGATGATACTGTTACCATCGCTATATTTATCAAGGAAACTATGCTTCATAATTCTAGACCATAGCCTTTTTCTTTCTCAATTGCACAAGCCACGAGATACCATAAGCTACCCCGAACATTATAAGAACGCCTGTCCATCCGGCAAGAATGGTAGCTAATGCCTCATTGTGTATTCCGGGGAAGACATAATCGGCAATTATTTCAAAGGACGAACCCTGTGCGATATCCAGGAAACCCTTATCCTCAGCTACCTTCTCCAACCCGTCCGGCGAAGAAGAAGCCAGCGGCGATATCGTAGCCACCAAAAGACAGAAAAGCAGGGCAAAAAACCACCATTTTTTATTATTCATCGCTATGCTCCTCTATATCTTTTGCAGCTTAAGCAGATCCGACCTTGTTGCAGTAACCAGGCTTACCACAGCTACGGTAATAAGACCTTCGCCAATACCGATTATGGCATGGACGCCGGCCATTGCCGGTAAGGCTACCGATAGGGGCGATGTTCCGGAAACCACCAGTTCAATAGCACAGGCAATAGAAGCAAGCAGCACAGAAGCCCATGCAGCCGCAAACCCTGATATCAACTTGGAACGGTTGCTGTCACCGAATAGATAATTAAGCCATTTATAGATATAATAAGAACCGAAGCCGCCGATTATGCCCATATTAAATATATTCGCTCCCAGCGCCAGAACACCCCCGTCCTGAAAGATGAAACACTGTCCTGTAAGCACCACCGCCATTATGAGCACCGCCGCCCAGGGTCCTAACAAAATAGAGACCAGTGCCGCACCAAGGAAATGCCCCGAAGTGCCCCCGGCTACCGGAAAGTTAAGCATCTGCGCTGCAAAGATAAAAGCCGCCAGTATCCCCATCATTGGAACCTGTTTTTCACCAAGATTTTTATTGGCTAACCTTACCGCATTTCCTACCCCACCGGCAGAAATAACGTAGGTAGTTGCCACCGTCGCCGTACTCAAGAAACCATCAGGAATGTGCATAAACCTTTCCTCCTATTCGCTTTTCATAGCAATTGCAACTAATTGCATTATAAAATTAAAAAAATTTACTTGCATTTTTTACAAGTGCCGAAAATAGCCAGGTGGTGTATATCCGCCTCGAATCCGTATTTACCGGAAAGAGACTCTCTTAAAGGAGCGAAAACCGATTCATCCACGTCGATAATACCCCCGCACTTCTGGCAGACAAGATGGTGATGATGCCCCTTTTTTATGCTGTGATAACGCACACGCCCATCGCCGAAATCGGTTTCCGTTACCAGTTCCAGTTCTTTTAAAAGCTCCAGCGTGCGATAAACAGTGGATATATTTACATTAGGATATCTGGCACATACGAAGATGTATATCTCCTCGGCGCTGATGTGGTTTTCAGCATCCTCAACCGCTTCGAGAATCATAATTCTCTGTGGAGTTATGCGGTATCCCTGCTGTGTAAGTTTATTTAAAATATCGCCTTTATTAGACATCGCGTAAGATTATATCATAGAATATATGTAGATGCAACAATTCGCAGCTGCAATATTTTGTAGTAATTATTGAATCTTGTCGCGGCTATCCAGCATGATGGTTACAGGCCCATCGTTATGGATTTCCACCTGCATATACTGCTGGAACCTGCCCGTTTCTACCTTCAAACCGGAGGCCAAAGTCTGCCTGACGAATTCGTTAAATAACCTCTCGGCTTCATCGGGAGGAGCCGCTCCTGTAAAACTGGGCCTTTTACCTTTCATGGTATCCGCTAAAAGGGTGAACTGGCTAACGAGCAGTAATTCACCTTTGACATCCAGGGCTGAAAGGTTGAACTTGCCAGCATCATCGGCAAAGATACGTAAGCCGACAGTCTTCTGCACCAGATATTCGACATCTTTTGCCGTATCGCCTGCCGCCACCCCGACAAGTACAACAAGACCGTTTCCAATCCTGCCCGCCTCTTCACCGGCAATGCTGACGCTCGCTCCGGTTACCCGCTGAATTAAAGCCTTCATTCGATTATCTATTCCTTTTATACAAGACCCTGAAGCACATTCTAGCGCAAGGGGTTGTCAAAGGCAAAGGAGGAACTCCGCCCCTCTTATTAAATTCGACGGGGATGAGGTAAATGAAGTTTGAAGAGAGTTTGAGGCTATATTATAAAGTTAGGTACTGAAATTAATGACAAATTGTTTTTAATATATTTAAAACCCGCAATAAATGCAGTTTTTCTGTCTTGACATATATTGATAACACAGTTATATTTTGAGCATATTATGCACGTTAGTAGCAATATGAACGACAGAAAGATGCTTTGCCGGATAATGTTAGCCAGCGTTTAAAGCAAGAAACGGAATACGGACACTATTTTTATTACGTTGGGTATTACAATAGGAGATAAATTATGGATGGCATGACCACATTTACTAGCGAT
>JAQTVR010000145.1 GCA_028706995.1 Dehalococcoidales bacterium | reverse complement strand
GAATGCTCGGTTTCCCATTTGTCGCATGGCTGATTTACGCCCGCCCGGATTATATAGTCTATTCGGCGCTCTTGATACTGGTGCCATTCTTGAGCTATATACCCAGGATAATAGAGATGAAATCCAAAGGAGGAAGCTGGAGCAGAGTTATCAAGCGCCGCAGCCTAAAAGACAGGTTGTAGTTTTTCTTCTAATAGTCGTGCCTCATCTACAAAGGGGGGGCTAACATCCGAACTCGAACTGTCATTGCGTCGAAAGATATAATATAACCGAATCTACCATTCAAACAGGTTCCGATGAAACCGAATCATGCAACATATATCGTTATTAACAAAAAAGCCAGCCATAACCGGCTGGCTTTTACGCTTTAATTCATGCAACAGTGATTACGTAGCGTCAGTTTTCTTATACCGTTCCTGGGCTTCCTTTATAATTCTTAAAGTCTCCTTCATATCCTTTCGCCAGCCCTCAACACCTGTTTTTTTCTTTTCCAGGTCTTTATAAATGGTAAAGAAATGCTCGATTTCCAGCAACAGGTGTGACGGGACATCATCCAGCGTCTCCAGATAATTCCACATCGGGTCGGCAACCGGCACGCACAGGATCTTCTCATCGGGGCCTTTTTCATCCCACATCTTGAATAAGCCTATGGGCTTTACATCGATCAAGCACCCGGGAAATGTAGGTTCACCTACCAGGACCAGTGCATCCAGGGGATCGCCATCCAATGCCAGTGTCTCCGGGAAATAGCCGTAATCGCTCGGATAGTGAACCGAGGAAAATAACATGCGGTCAAGCTTCAACATTTTTCTTTTTTTATCGTATTCGTACTTATTGCGGCTACCCTTAGGTATCTCGATAAGAACCTCGAGTACCATATTCTCACTTTCTTTATCCATTATTTACTTTCTCCGCTTCTCCTTCTTTAATATTATTAATATCCTTATCAACATCATTTTTATCCACGAGCCTGATTCGTTTATAGAACGCCAGTGCGACAACCAAAATAAAGACGATTATGGATATAACCTGAGCCTGATGCAAACCCAAAGGATTCGACATGAAAGCCGTTCCTTCCCTTATGAAATCTATACAAAAACGCCATATAGAATATGCGCCGAAGTAAACCATGGCCAAAGCACCGTCCGGTTTCAATTTACCGCGCAATTTATATAGCACAATAAACAGGATCAGCATAAAAATAATTTCATAGACCTGTGTGGGCTGTACCACCCCTGCTCCGTAGCCATAGCTATTAGGGTTGGTATACTCTATCCCCCACGGTAAAGTCGTAACATCACCATAACAACAACCGTTTAAAGTGCAACCGACACGCCCGATTGCCTGCGCTAATGCAACTCCAGGAACAATGGTATCGAGCACATAGGCAAACTGGAACTTCTTGTTGAACCTGCTGTATATCCAGATAGCCAGGAAACCACCCAGTATAGCTCCATAAATTGTTAACCCCTCCCCTCCTATAATCTGGCCCGGATTTTGGCTGTAATAATTCCACCTGTCGATAACATGCATCAACCTGGCAAATATTATCCCTGAAGGGATACCTATGATAGCTGCCGTAAATAAGTCGTCATAGGTAATTCGAGCACCCTTCTTGATCTGGTTCATTGTCCACAGTATTAGTACGAATACGCCGATCGATATGGCCATTCCATACCAGCCAAATTCAAGCGGACCTATAGAAAAGGCTATAGGATCTACACCTAACTTTATCATTTATCCTCCCGATATATTAATATTTCATATTCAATGGCGGCTCAGCAGATCTTCCAGTATATGCCGAGCTGCCCCTTTATCCAGCGGCTGATTATTATTGCCGCATTTCGGCGACTGGATGCAACTGGGGCACCCATCCGAACAGGGACACTCTATTATATTTCTTAATGTAGCTTTCCACAAATCCGTTATAAGGTCAAATCCCTTCTCCGCAATGCCGACACCACCCGGGTAAGCATCGTAGATGAATACCTGCGCCTTGCCGGTATCCGCATGATACGCAGTGGAAACGCCGCCAATATCGTTCCTGTCGCACATGGCGAACAGGGGTAGAATGCCGATAGCCGCATGCTCGACGGCATGCAAACCGCCGGCAATATCCAGACCAGCTTTCTCCAACAGTTTCATCTCGGTATCTGTTATGTCAAACCATAAACCAACAGTTCGAAAACGCTGCGGCGGCAAGTCCAAAGGCTCTTCGCCCAGGGCCTCTTCGGTATACTGCGCTTTTTTCTTAAAACCGGTTACCACGGTGGTAACCTCCACTTCTCCCATGCAGACCTGCGCAATGCCGCATTTCTTTTCTTTTATCTTTTTTAATATGGTTAGATCGGTCAGTTCCTTGGTCACCGTATAGTAATTAGCCTTTGTAGGCTCAGCCCTGGCGGTTCTAGCCTGCATATCCAGAGAGGTGATCAGATATGTATCCCCCTGGTGCAGATAGATAGCCCCGGGATGCACCTGCATAATAGCAAAGCTGGACTCCACTGTTTCTAAAATAGAGTTGGTCGAGGTGTCGATAAGCGCAAAACTATTCCCGGACGCAGAGCGGATATTCACTTCCTGTGACGGATAATTTACGGAAGGCGACGGATACCAGCGGCCAAGCTTTTGCCGTATAACCCCGCTCTTTTCAAGTTCTGACAAATCATACGTAAAATCAAGCCCGAAATACCGGCTGTCGCCCTTGCTTAAAGGCGCTTCCCACGAAGCGCACAACAGGTGCTCTCTCAATATATAAGGATTTTGTGGATTGACCAACGCATTTTCAAAGCTTTTCTGAAAAAATGTCTCGGGATGCCTCATAAAATACTGGTCGAGCGGGTTATCCATGGCTACTAAAAAACTCAGCGACCTCTCCCCACCTCTGCCGCTCCTGCCTGCCTGTTGCCATGTGCTGGCGATAGTGCCGGGGTAGCCTGTAAGGACAGTGGCATCCAGGTCTCCGATATCGATACCCAATTCAAGAGCATTGGTAGCCACCACGCCCATAAGCTGGCCGTTAAGCAGTTCCTGCTCTATCTTTCGCCTTTGCTCTGCCAGGTATCCTGCCCGGTAAGGCTTGATTCTCTTAGCATGCAGGGGACTCAGTTCCTCAAGCTTCTGCTTGGAATAATTGTATATAAGTTCCGTTAACCTGCGTGTGCGGGCAAATGTCAGCGTGCGGATATTATGCCTCACCAGTTCGGTAAAAAGATATGTAGATTCGCTGTTACTGCTATGTCTTGTTCCCCTTACTTCATCTATAAGCGGCGGATTCCAGAAGACGAAGTCCTTGGCACCGTGCGGAGAGCCATCCTTGTCTACTATTGCAAAAGGCAGACCTGTCAGCTTTTCTGCATGCTCCTGCGGGTTATCAATGGTAGCCGATGAGAATATGTACTGCGGATCGGCATCATATAAACGGCACAGGCGCCTTAAGCGGCGCAATACCA
>JAQTVR010000144.1 GCA_028706995.1 Dehalococcoidales bacterium | reverse complement strand
GCTTGGTTAATAATGGCAATTCTTCAACCTTACCTTTATTATCTATGATAGTGACCTTATTGGTATCGGTGCCAAAGCCGCTGTCTTTAGCCGTGATATCGTTAGCTACGATAAGATCCAGCCCTTTTTCTTTCAGCTTTACAGATGCATTTTCGACAATGTTTTCGCTCTCTGCGGCAAAACCTACCTTAATAAAATTACCTTTAACTCCCGACAGTATATCAAGAGTTTTAACCAGTTTTATTTCAAGACAGGAGTTGCCCTTTTTTATTTTATTATCGGCAATCTTATCAGCTTGATAATCAGCCACTGCCGCCGCCATAATCAAAACATCGATATCCCTGACGGCTTTTTCGACGGCTTCTTTCATTTCGATAGCCGTTTCTACAGAGACTACTTCAATTCCTGCCGAGGATGCAAAGTGCATAGTAGTTATAAGTTTAACTTCGGCGCCCCTATCCCTGGCAGCCTGAGTTATGGCAAAACCCATCTTGCCGCTGGAACGGTTGCCGATAAAACGTACCGGGTCGATTGCCTCGCGCGTGCCTCCAGCAGTCACTACTATATGTTTCCCGGACAGGTCGCCGCTGCGGGCTAATACCTGCCTGATAATATCGAGTATCTCTGAGGTATCCGGCAACCTTCCCTGCCCCATCTTCCCCGACGCCAGCCGCCCGTAACCCGGCTCGATAATAATAAAACCCCTATCTTTAAGTTTGGATATGTTTTCCTGCGTTATTGGATTATTGAACATATTATCATTCATTGCAGGGGACAGGATGACCGGAGCTTTAGTTGCCAGCACCGTGCAGGTAAGTAAATCATCTGCCATGCCGCTGGCAAGGTGAGCGATAATATTTGCCGTTGCCGGAGCAATGACTATCAAGTCGGCAGACTCAGCAAGAGATATATGATCGATTTTGAAATCCGTAACCGGCGCCCACATATCCGTATATACCTGCCTGCCGGTAACGCTCTGCAAGGTTAAAGGTGTAATAAACTTGGTGGCGGATTCGGTCATTACCACGTCCACGTTAGCACCGGACTGGCGCAGTTTACTGGCGATATCCGGTGACTTATAAGCGGATATTCCCCCGGTTATCCCCAGCAGTATAGTCCTATTGTTCAATATATCCATATATTACCTTACTATACGTATAGTATATCTAAGTCTACCCTTAAATTGTATTGCTCTGCAAGGTCAACCACGATTCATGCGATAAATAAGCCTTAAACCTATCAGAGTCAAGTCCGGATTGACTTCATCGATCACCTTTGTCTCCCCGGCGATTAAACCTGAAAAACCTCCGGTAGCCACTACCTTTGCCTTAGCTCCCAGTTCCTCTTGAATGCGTCGCACCATACTCTCTACAAGCCCGACATAGCCGTAAACTATGCCGGATTTCATAGCATCGATTGTATTGGTGCCGATGACCTTACCGGGAGGAGTCAGCTCGATTCTGGGAAGCATAGCAGCCCTCTGGAAGAGCGCTTCCGCAGAAGAAAGAATTCCCGGGGCAATCGCCCCACCCAAATAATCCCCGTTCTTTGAGACGGTATCGAAAGTAGTAGCCGTACCCATATCTACAATTATCAAAGGTCCACCATAGAGATGATGAGCGGCAACAGCATCCACGATACGGTCGGCTCCGACCTCTTTAGGATTATCCATACAGATACGTATTCCTGTCTTGATACCGGCGGCAATGATAAGAGGCGAAATATTGAAATAACGCTTTATCAGGTCATTGAATATAGCTGTGAGTGGCGGTACGACACTGCATAGTGCTACCTCTTTGATATCCTCCTCACACAAACCGCGATTCTTTAAAATATTGAGCATTAACACGGCATTTTCATCCGCCGTACGATGAATCGATGTGGTCATTTGCCAGGTAGATTTTTTACTTTCACCATCGAAGACGCCGACAGTCGTTTCCGTATTACCTATATCTATAGCTAATAACATATTTATCCGCCTCTCTTACCGGTAATTATCCTTTTAATAATTCTTGGTTGTTAAGAACCATAATTTCAGCTTTCTTTCAGTTTTTTAATCACCTTCGGCAGTACAGGCAGTAAATCTCCGGCAAGCATTCCTGCATCACCCAATTCGTCCTTGACCATCTCGCCAGCTTGAGCATGCAGCCATACACCGAGGCAGGCGGCATTATAATTATCCAGACCCTGTGCAGTCAATCCCGCAACAACGCCCGCCAGTACATCACCCGTTCCTGCCGATGCCAGACCCGGATTTGCAAAAGGAGAAATCCTACACCTGCCGTCTGGAGCAGCAATAACCGTATATGCCCCTTTTAGAATAACCGTTTTACCCCATTTTATAGCAAAGCGCATAGCCATATTTACCCTGTCCATCTGTATTTCTTCTACCGGCGTACCGGTGAGCCTCGCCATTTCTCCGGGATGCGGTGTCAATATGGCGTCGGACATCAACCTGCGGTTCCAATCAGTTGTTTTAGCCAATACATTCAGGGCATCGGCATCGATAATCAGTGGAACTATAGGTTTATTGCCAAAAATTATAGACCTTATAAAGCTGGCAGCTGTTTCCTGTTGCCCTAAGCCACAACCCACAAGCAGAGTATTGTAATCTCCCACTGCTGTTAAGACTGCAAACGATGCGTCACCGGAAATAACCCCCTTGACCGATTCGGATAACGGGAGATAAGTGACCTCGTTCAATTTGCCTGCCAGAATCGGTTGCAAACTGGAGGCTATTGCCAGAGTTACAAGACCGGCCCCAACCCTGAGTGCACCATTGCAGGCCAGATATGCCGCTCCGATATAGTTCAGGGAACCTGCGACCGCCAGTACCTTGCCAAAGCTACCTTTATTAGCATCAAAAGGTCGTTCTGGCAAAACGGATTTCGCCCATTCTTCGGTAAGAAGCTCCAGTTTTATATCCCTCACCATGTATTCGGGGATGCCTATATCGACAACATTTATAACACCGGCTTTTGCAGCTCCGGGGGAGATATATAACCCGATTTTGGAGAATCCAAGTGTTATAGTAAAATCGACATTCAGACAGGACTGGTCACAATAACCGTTATCGGCATTAAGTCCGGATGGTAAATCCAGCGCAATAACCTTAAAGCCGGAATATTTCTTCTTTACTTCGGAAACCTTATTCAGTGCTTCCTTGTAGATTCCATCGATCGTGCGGTTGTTGCCGGTACCGAAAAGGGCATCAATAACGACATCCGCCGTTCGGAGCAGATTCCCCAGTTCATCCAGGTTTTTATAGCTCAGGATACTGCTCTGATTAACCAGTTTCAGATTCGGGTCGGTATCGTCTCTTTCCCCTAACAGGAACAGGTAAACCTTTGCCCCCCCCTCATTCAGGTAGCGGGCAGCGACCAATCCATCCCCGCCGTTGTTACCGGGTCCAACAAGGATAATGATGTTCTTATGAAACGCTTCTCCCAGCATGCTGCGCACTTCAGTAGCTACCTGCTTACC
>JAQTVR010000018.1 GCA_028706995.1 Dehalococcoidales bacterium | reverse complement strand
TACAGGTATGATATCTAATCTTTCAAGCTCACGCTTAATATTATCATCAAAGACATCAGGGACACGGTTAATTATCACAGATTGTCTTTTGATGTTCAATTTTAATTCTGCAATAAGCTTGATTATGCGCTCCACCGTGCGGATTCCTTTTACAGAATAGTCGGAGATAATTAGTAATTCATCTGTATTTTCGGTAGTACGCCGGCTCAGGTGTTCCATGCCTGCTTCATTATCCATGACCGTGTACGGATAATTTTCTTTTAGATCGTCTATAAACTTCTTAAGGACCGAGTTAGGATAGCAATAGCAGCCCGTGCCTTCCCCTCGTCCCATTGAAATAAGATCAAAATCATTACTTTCAATCAAGGCTTCATGTAGTTTGAGTTCCAGATATGCCGTTTTGGTAAATCCGCTGGGAATATTTATTTTGTTTTCATTAAATCCAGCGATAGTCGAACCAATAGTCTTATCTACATTAAGTCCGAGGCTTTCCCCAAGATTAGCATTGCCATCAGCATCAACCGCAAGAACAGGTGTCATTCCTTTATTTATAAGATTGCGAATGATGAGGGCGGCGATGGATGTTTTGCCAGTACCACCCTTGCCCGCCAGTGCTATAGAAAAGTTCATTATATGCCTCCGGTTTTTATTGACGGGAATTCATCGGCGTTAGTATGCGGTAAAAATAAAGCTGCCAAGTAATTATCCATGAATTCTTTATTTTCAGACAGCTCCAAGTTGGTCATCATTCCTGCAACAATTTGTCCCTGATAGAGGAGTTCAGATGAAAAAGACGTTAATCTGGCTCCAAGTAAAGAGCCATTACCTATAAATATAAATTTATTACGCGGTAGGTCTGGAAGCAGTCCGATGATAATAGCATTTTCAATATTGATTTTACTGCCGAAGGTTCCGGCTATAACAACCTGCTGTATATCGGAGAAGCTCTTACCTGTGCTTTGAATCAATGTATAGTAGCCAGCATACATGGCTGCTTTAGAACGAATAAGATTATCTATATCGATTTCTGATAGAACGATATCTTTATCTATCTGCGTTTCAGCGGCATATGCCAGTATATATTCGTATCCATTATATCCTTTTCTAATCCTTCTGGAAGGCAGATTATTATATTTACCTTTCTGATCAATAACCCCGTTTTTTAGCAGAATAGCTGCGGTATTTATCAGACCCGAGCCGCAAATTCCTTTCGGCTTGGCGTTATCTACGGTTGTAATAATAGGTTCATAATTTTCCGGATCGATATCGAATCCTTCTATGGCTCCCGAAGTGGCTATCATACCGTATTTTATGCCACCGCCTTCAAAGGTGGGTCCAGCGGAACAGGCAGCACTTATCATCCAGTCCTTATTGCCGAGAACTATTTCTCCATTAGTGCCGATATCTATGTAGAGAGTTAATGCTTCTCTTTGAAAGATACCAGTGCCTAGTATTCCTGACACAATGTCCCCTCCAACATAACTGGCTACACAAGGAATGGTATTTAATTGAACGTGGTCCGATATTTCTATCCCCAGTGACCTAGCTACTACAGGCGGGAAAACGTTAGCTGTTGGCACATAGGGGGACAACCTGAGATATTTGGGATTAAGTGACAAAAGTAATTGAACCATAACGGTGTTTGCCGCAACCACCATATGGCAGATATCGTTTGTATTAATTCCAGCCTCATCGACAAGCTTTTTTATCAGGTCGTTTAAAGTCGAGACAATCGCTTTTTGTAATCTCTCCAATCCACCTGTTTTTTGTGACTGAGAAATGCGGCTGATGACGTCTTCGCCATAGCTTATCTGGCGGTTGTAATCAATATTTTGAGAAAGTACTTTAGCGCGATTTAAGTCAAGTAATTGTCCTCTAACGGCTGTCGTTCCAATATCAAAAGCCAGTGAATAATGCCTTGCCCTTGTATCTCCGGGCTCGATTTTGATAAGTCTTATTCCACTGTTCAAATCCAACAGGGTGGTAACAGTAACCTTCCAATTGCCAGCACGCAGGGTATCAGCCAATTTTTTCATGGTATTAGGCTCAATAGATATACTTTCGATACACATTTGCCGTGTTAATTCTTTAAGCAAACGGGACAGGTCGCTCGAGTTATCCTGCGGCGTCGGCGGGGATAATTCGATATATATCTTTTTTACCGGAGGATCATATTTCCAACCTACAGCTATGGTCGATGTCGAAAGCATTTCTTCACGTGAAAGGATAGCTTTTTCTAATCTGGACGCAGCCGGTATTTCAACGTTAAGGTCAGATAGTATATTACTTTTACAGGCTTGACGGACTCCTTTTTCATAGTCTTTTTCAGATATTTTATCGGTTCTGACGCTCTCGACCATCCCATTATTAATAATGACGTTGCATGTTCCGCAAACGCCTGCACCCCCGCAGGAGGCATTAATATGAACTCCTGCAGCAACGGCAGCTTCCATTAAGTTGGCTCCATTTTGTACGATAATATCAATATTATCCGGTTCAAAATGAACGGTACGAATACTGCAAGATGAATTTTCAGTCATAATTTTTTCCCGTTAGTTAAAACAGCCCTTTAATTTTACCTGTCTCTACGTCAACGTCTACTCTTCTAAAAGCAGGGTCAGAGGATGTTCCAGGCATAAGTTTAATATCACCTGCAACAGGAACTATAAAACCGGCTCCATTGTACGTTAGTATATCTCTTATGGGCAATATCCAATCTTTGGGGCGCCCTTTAAGGTTAGGGTCATGGGTTAAACTCAGATGGGTTTTTACCATACAGGTCACCATTTTGTTTATATCCGAGTCTTTCTCAAGCCTCTCTACTTTAGCTTTGGCTTCAGGTGAAAAACTGACACCATCGGCTCCATAAATCTGCCTTGCAATAATCTCTATCCTCTGCCGTATCGGTGTATTGTCTTCATACAGCAGTTTGAAATCGGTCTTTTCTTCGCAAGCATCTATAACGGCATCGGCAAGATCCAATGCGCCTGCCCCCCCCTTAAGCCAGTGTTGTGATATGGCAACTCTAGCGCCGACCTGTTCGGCCACTCTTTTAACTATAGCAATCTCATTTTTAGTGTCGGTATGGAAATTATTAATGCAGACCACCGGATTTATTCCTGATTTTTTTACTGTTTCTATATGCACTATAAGATTAGCGCAACCTTTTTCTACCAGCCCGGTATTCTCGGTGGTATAGGAAGTATCCAGTGGTTTGCCCGGAGTTACTTTAGGTCCGCCTCCGTGCATCTTAAGCGCCCTGATAGTGGCTACGATGACGGCACAGTTGGGAACAAGTCCGCTTAGGCGGCATTTTATATTCCAGAACTTTTCAAAGCCGATATCGGCTCCAAATCCACTTTCTGTAACGTGATAATCAGAGAGTTTCAATGCTATCTGGTCGGCAACAATAGATGATTGCCCGACGGCAATATTAGCAAATGGACCGGCGTGTACTAAAACAGGTTGCCCTTCCAGTGTTTGAAGCAAGTTAGGATTAGCGGCTCTTACCATCCATGCGGTCATAGCACCATCGACTTCAAGGTCTTTGGTAGTAACCGGATTGCCCTGTTTATCATAGGCAACAACAATTTTAGACATCCTTTCACGTAGGTCTCTAAGACTGGTGAATACCGAGAGAATTGCCATAACCTCCGAGCTAACTGAGATAGCAAAACCGGAGCGCATCATGAAACCATCCATCTTGTCACCGATACCGATAACGACATCCCTGAGCGCCTGTGCGCAGAAGTCCATAGCCCATTTCATCTGTATATTCCTGGGATCAATATTTAAACGCTTTAGATTTTTTTGAGCCAGAAATTCATCGTCATTAATAAATTCGTGCTGGATGCGTGAAGTCAATGCAACCATAGCTAAATTATGGGCGTTAGTAACATTATCGATATCACCTGTAAGACCAAGTGAAAACGGAGTTAATGGAATACATTGTGATAGCCCCCCACCCGCAGCACTCCCTTTTATATTAAATGTAGGCCCTCCGGAAGGTTGCCGGATAGCGCCGGATACATTTTTCCCTCTTTTTGCTAAACCTGGAACCAGCCCCATCGTGGTAGTACTCTTCCCTTCCCCGAGCGGGGTAGGGGTGATAGCGGTGACATCTATATATTTGGCATTTGGTCTTTCCTTTAAACGATTTAAAACAGACGGAAAGTCTACTTTCCCGATATAATGCCCATAGGGGAAAAGTTCATTGCTCTGGATTCCCCACTCATCGGCAAGTTTAAAGATGGGTTTCATATATTTTTCGGCTTCTTCAGCGATCTGCCAATCCTGCAATTTGGTTGGGTCTAATGATGTTATATCGAACTTAACCATTTATCTTTCCCCTCCGATTCTATGTAATAAAGAACCGTATATAATTTATTGATGCCTATTGGATCATTCGTCCTATCTCTGTCTCTTTTTAATTTGTCTCCTCTTCATATATTTGTTATTTACATATATTGAATAAAATAACCTATAGTATATTATAATTAATTAATTTGCAAAATTCAAAATTTTATAAATTTATAAATTATGAAAGCGGTTTAATATGCCATTTTAATATTAGATAAGTGACATAACTATGTAACGATTGGTTATGTATGTTTGAAGAATAAACAACCTTGAGTTATAATTAGCTTTAACTTATATCGTATATCGTGTTATTAGGGGGGAATTTTGCTCAAAAGTCATAATTGTGGAGAGCTTAATAGAGGTCATAAAGAGTATATAGTTACCCTCGCCGGATGGGTAGACCGTCGTCGCGACCATGGTGGTCTAATATTTATAGATCTTAGAGACAGGTCGGGCATTGCACAGGTTGTCTTCAATCCTGAGACCTCAAGAGAGTGCCATGAACTGGCCAGTCAGTTGCGTAACGAATACGTAGTAATGATAAAGGGGCGGGTTTCTCTGCGCCCCGAAGGCACTGAGAATTTAAAGATCGCTACCGGTGAGATCGAGATCCTTGCCGATACTGTAAAAATATTAAATACATCGAAAACAACGCCGTTTTACATAAATGAAGATATAGAAATCGATGAGAATTTGCGTCTTAAATATCGTTACCTGGATATCAGGCGTGACCGTATGAAAAATAATATTATACTACGACACCGTGTAGTAAAAATGATGCGTGATTACATGGATAGTAAGGGATTTATAGAGATAGAAACACCTATATTAATAAAAAGAACCCCGGAAGGTGCGCGTGATTATCTTGTTCCCAGCCGTGTTTATCCGGGTAAGTTTTATGCCCTTCCCCAATCACCGCAACAATTAAAGCAGCTATTAATGGTAGCCGGCATGGAAAAGTATTATCAGATAGCTAAATGTTTTCGTGATGAAGATACTCGTGCCGACCGTCAGCCGGAGTTCACACAGTTGGATATAGAGATGAGCTTTGCGGAGGAAGAGGATGTAATAGGCCTACTTGAAGATCTCTTTACTAAAATAATGGAGACAATAAAACCTGATAAGAAAATTATCAAACCATTTCCACGTATTACATATTCCGATGCAATGGAACGCTATGGCTCGGATAAACCTGATATTCGTTTCGGGATGGAGATTAAAGACCTTACAGATTTATTAGCCAGATCTGAATTTGCAGTATTCAGTTCAACTGTAGCACAGGGTGGCAAGGTAAAGGGAATTTGTGCTCCTGGGTGTGCCGGTTTTACACGTACACAAATAAACGAGCTTAATGAAATGGCTAAGGGTTTTGGAGCCAAGGGGCTGGTTACAATATTATTAGATCCCTCAGTAAAAAGCCTCGACGATCTAGGCATAGACAACGTGAAATCGCAGATAGTCAAGTTTCTTACCATAGAACAGGTTAAAGAGATGGCAGTTCGTCTTGGCTCGAATACGGGGGATATGTTATTGATAGTAGCCGGTGATGATGAAACGGTAAGCAGTACGTTAGGCAGATTGCGTTCTGAGATGGGGCGTCGTCTTGAATTAGCAGATCCCAATCTTTTTGCTTATTGCTTTATAGTTAATTTCCCTTTATTTAGCTGGGATAACAAAATAAATCGTTGGGAATCTATGCACCATCCGTTTACCGCCCCTAAAGAAAAAGATATGGCTATACTTGATACAAATCCAGCAGGGGTATACGGACAGCATTATGATATGGTGCTTAACGGTTATGAGATAGGCGGTGGAAGTATAAGGATCTATAACAGTGATCTTCAGAGAAAAGTGTTTAAAATAATGGGGTATACTGACGAAAGTGTCGACCAGCTTTTCGGACACTTATTGGAGGCTTTTAGTTACGGAGCTCCGCCTCATGGAGGCGTGGCTGTCGGGATCGACCGTATATTGATGCTACTTACAGGAGAGAGTACAATCAGGGAAGTCATTCCGTTTCCCAAGAACCAGAATGCATTTGATCTGTGTTTTGGCGCTCCGGCAACAGTTAGCGAAGAAGATCTTGCCGAGTTACATATAAGTCTTAAAGAGCAGTAATTTTTTAAAAAGGGGTAAAAATGAAGGTAACACTGGACAAAACCGAAAACCGTATGTCCTATCTGACTGTTGAAACCGATCCATCAGAAATAGAAGAGTACATGAACAAAGCCTATCAACGCATTGTTAAAAATTCGGAGGTTCCGGGTTTCCGTAAAGGCAACGCACCGAGAGATATTCTTGAAAAGCATATAGGCAGAGAAAAACTGATTGAGGAAGCCATTAATGAGATGGTACCCATAACCTGTTCAAAGGTTATTGAGGAACAAAAGCTTGAACCTGTAATGCAACCGATGGTTAAAATGATACAGAAAGAACCGCTAGTGTTCGAGATGGTAGTCCCGCTAAAACCAATAGTAGAGCTCGGTGATTATCATAGCCTGCAGATTGAGCCCGATTCACTGGAAGTAAAAAAGGAAGAGATTGACGAAGTTTTAGAGAATCTTCGCATTCAATTTGTTAATTATACTATGGTAGACCGTCCGGTTAAAGAAGGCGATATTATAACGGTTGATATTGAAGGGATCGTATTAGAGTCACCCATTATACGTAATAAAGGTGTTAAATTTCAGGTTACCCCTGAATTTTCTCCTGAAATTCCAAATTTATATGAGCATATGATTGGTATTAATAAGGATGAAGAAAAAGAGTTTAAATTAAAACTTCCAGATGATTATCCTGGTAAAGTGGTGGCCGGGAAAGAGGTATCATTTAAGGTAAAAGTACATGATATTCAGGAAACAATGTTGCCCGAGCTCAATGATGAATTTGCCCAAAAAATTGCTCCCGATATCAAAACTCTTGATTTACTTAAAGAACGTATAGAGATGAATATGAAAATTGAGAGAGAACGAAATGCGGAGTCCAAGTTTGAGGAAAAGGTGGTCGAGGCTCTGATAGCGCAAAGCAAACTGGAGTATCCACCTATTATGATAGATGTAGAAGCCCGGAATCTTATATCCGGGTATATGCAGCAAATGCAGGCTTCTTGCAGGGATGAAAGAGAATATGAAGAGAAGATGAAACAAATGCCTGAAGCCAAGCTTAAAGAACAAGCTATTCCAATGGCTAAAAAGAGGTTAATGTGGTCACTGGTGGTATATGAAGTAGCTAAAACAGAAGGGGTTCAGGTTGATAATGAAGAGGTTAATGTAGAAATTGAGCATATAATAAGCGATTCAAATGACCAAAAAGATGAGTCACGCGAATATCTAAGGGATTATCAAAATCGTCAAAACGTAAGTGATATGTTGAGGGCAAGGAAGACTATTAGGAAATTGGTAGAAATTGTTAAATCTTCAAATAAATAATATTATTATCAGTAGAGGAGGAGGGATAATGAACGAAAATCCAATGAATATTATTCCCATGGTTATTGAAAGCGGGGCTAGGGGAGAGCGTGCCTATGATATATATTCGCTTCTTCTGAAAGAACGGATTATCATTTTAGGGACACAAATAAACGATCAGGTAGCTAACGTAATTATTGCACAACTTCTCTTTCTGGAAAGAGAAGACCCTGATAAGGATATACAACTTTTCATAAATTCACCGGGTGGAGTAATTGCATCAGGACTTGCTATTTATGATACAATGAATCTTATAAAACCTGATATTTCTACAATATGTCTGGGAATGGCTGCCAGTATGGCTACAGTTCTACTTAGTGCAGGTGCCAAAGGTAAACGTTTTGCATTGCCTAACTCAACTGTACATATGCACCAGGCTATTGGCGGCGCTCAAGGGCAGGCTTCCGATATCGAGATAGCTGCACGTGAGATTATGAGACTTCAGGATATTATACGAAACATACTGGTAATAAATACGGGGCAAACTCTCGATAAAATAATCCATGATACAGACCGCGATTTTTACCTTAATCCGCAGCAGGCAGTAGAATATGGCTTGATTGACGAGATATTAAGTAAACAGGGAGATGATCACAAGGATTCAAAAAAATAATAATATATACCTTTATTATATAAATTAGTGTTTTACTGACAGGATAGGGGATATCCTGTCAGTATTAATTTGTAATAGAGGTGACATAATGTGGCAATAGAAAATCTCCTGCTATCATGTTGCAGTCTATGATAGATTTAATTAAAAAAGGACGATAGTAATTAGTGCTAAATATCAGAGGCGATAAGCTAAAGGCTTAATCTATAGTGGGCTAGACTTAATCCTTACCTTTTAGAAGTTTCTCGATTTCACTTGTAAGATTATACCCGTTTAAATCGTTTCCATTAGCATTAATGACCTCGCCATTGGATATAAGGACTTCGCCTAAACTGAAAGCCGCCATGGTTGCAAGTATCAATGGGAATTCTCTTTTTAGACCATATTCTCGAATAGTTTTGAATAATTTATTATCCTCTCCCTGGTGCATTTTAATATCAGGGATACTTTTACCCCTTATCTCCTGCCAGTAAATGTCGAAATTCTCTCCGACAATAGGATAAGTACAGTAACTCACTACAGGACCTCTATCGAGTTCAGGAGTAACCAGGTGCATCATTACCCCTGTTTCACAAGCCTTTGTCCCTATTAATTGCCAGATTACCTCCCGCCATGTTCCGGTCGGACCTTTGGGTGCCGCCGGATGCAGATTAAGCATATTAAACTTTTCGCACATTTCTTTTCCGGCTATTAGCATATAACCGGCGAGAACACAAAGGTCAGGATGGTATCCTTTGAGTAAGTTCATTACCCGGCGGTCATATTCCAGTCTCAATTGTGAAAAGGCATCATTTATATCACTATCCGTATTAGATTTGAATCTTTGATAGGAAAGGCAAATAATGGGTATCCCCAAACTTTTAACCAGTTCGATAAAAATGTCTGTTTCTGAGGATTCTCCCGGCTCGCGGCTGCAAAAAACAAAAGAGATTTCGGCATTCTTGATTTGCCCATTTTTAATACCGTTACAGGCAACTTTTAAGAGTTCACGTGAACCTTCACCTCTACCTGTCGAAAACCATCCAAAATGATACATTTATTTTAACCGTTTTAATAATTTATTTTTTACGCTCAAGAAATGGACAAAAGGGCTTGAAAAACGCCCTCCTATTTTTCCTGCCTCCAGGGCTTTAAGGAATTCGTCTTTTCCGTTAATTTCTGGAATTTCCACATATACGATACCTATTTCTGATATAGAATGAGCATCACTACCAGCACTCTGTCTAAGGTTGTTCTTTTTTGCAAATTCAAGTGCAAGTTTACGATTCTGAAAGGGAAGTGTCCGGGCATTGAACACTTCTATTATATCTATATTATTTACTATAGTCTCCAGTGCCTCTCTTTGAAAAGCAGACCCACGATATTTGTCAAAAGGGTGTGGAATACATACCAGTCCATCCTGTTCCCGTATTCTCCTTATCGCTTCCTCAGGGGAAATATTGCTGGGGATATTTTCTTTAAGAAACATACCCATTATCTCGCCACATGGAGTTAATATCTCTTCCGATACAATCACTTTAAATGGGGCTATCGATTTTAATTTTAACGCACCGTCAGTTGTACCGTGATCACAAACAGATATACAATTAATCCCCAGTTTAAGACAACGTTTTATAATGTCATCCATGGAGTTATCAGAATCCATCGAGTATTTCGTATGTATATGCAGGTCGGCTTTTAGCACTAGCTTTTCCTTTCCAGATAAACGCTGGTTCGTGTATCAACCCTAACAGTATCCCCAATATTGATGAATAAAGGCACCTGGATATTAATACCGGTTTCCAATTTGGCTGATTTAGTTCCAGCAGTAGCAGTATCGCCTTTAAATCCCGGTTCGGTATCGGTTATTATAAGGTCAACGGTTATAGGTATTTCTACACCTAATATTCTTTCCTTGTAGCTCGATACTTCTACCATCATTCCTTCTTTCATGTAATCAATAGAATTTCCAAGTTGTGAGGCATTAATAGGTATCTGTTCATAATTTTCTAAATCCATGAAAAAATATAAACCGCCATCATTATATAAATACTGCATACCGCGGGAATCAAGTTTAGCTTCAACTAGCTTATCATTTGATTGAAAGGATTGTTCTATAGTATGCCCACCAATAATATCACGCATCCTTACATGAGCCAACGCTGTTCGCTTCATCTTAATATGCTTATATTCAACAACCTGATAAAGTTTATCATTTAATTCAATTACAATACCTTTGCGCAATTCTGAAGCGTTTAACATTAATACTCCCGATAACCAACCTATTTTAATGAATGTGAAAGTACGTTAATTTTACCATTTTTAATTATTACCGTATCTTCTATCCTCACTCCTCCCCAACCTGGGATATAGATACCCGGCTCGACAGTAAAAACCATGTTATCGGTAAATACGTCCGCAGATATCTTATTAAGATTGGGTTTTTCGTGAGGGGCTAACCCGAGGGAATGTCCCAAACCATGTCCGAAGTTTTCACCATACCCGGATTGCTCTATTATACTCCTGGCGAAGCTATCAGCCTGCGCACCAGTCGTTCCAGACGTAATTTTGGATATGGCTGCAAGTTGGGCATCCAGAACAATCCTGTATATACAATTAAAGATTTCATCGGCTTTCCCGAGACATATTGTCCTGGTTATATCGCTGCAGTATCCATTTACCTTAGCGCCAAAGTCGATGACTATGGGTTCTCCTTCTTTTACAATACGCCTGGAAGGTTGAGAGTGAGGTAACGCAGCATTTGGCCCCGAGCCAACGATAATCTCGAAAGACATAGACTGGCTACCGCCGTTACGCATGGATTTTTCCAGTTCCCAGGCTATTTCAAGCTCTGTCATTCCGGTATGTATTATATCCGTAATATGTTTGAAAGCGATATCGCCTATATTTGCAGCCTGAGTAATTAATGATATCTCTCCAGGTTCCTTTATCGACCGTATCGATTCTACCGTTTCAGTTAAAGGAATGAGTTGAAATGGTAGTTTATTATCATTTATTATATCGAATATATTTTGATAACGCTCAAAACTTAAATCCGCTGCTTCGAAAGCCAGCATTTTTATACTCAATCCACCGGTTATTTCCTGGAACCACTTATCCATACTGCCTGTTATCTGAAAAAGGGTAAAGTCCGGTGATTGCCTTTTAACGCACTCGACATAACGAAAATCGGTAGCAATTATGGCCTCTTTTTGCGTGATGAATAGAAAACCGGCAGACCCGTTAAAACCGGACAGGTAATACCTGTTCTCAGGTTGAGATATCATAATAGCATCGATGCCTTTTTCGGTCAGTTTTTGTCTGAGTTTGTCAATACGGTTATTTGTCTTCATGATTATCGCTTTCAATTTTTGCCATTGGATGGGCTGAAAGGTAGACCTTGCGTGCCTGGTTTTGAGTAACGTGTGTATAAATTTGTGTGGTAGATAAATTAGCATGTCCCAGCAGTTCCTGAACAACCCTTAAGTCGGCACCCCCGTCGAGCATGTGAGTGGCGAAAGTATGGCGTAAAAGGTGAGGATAAACTTTTTTATCTATATTGGCCAATTTAGCATATTTGTGTATTATTATTTGAACTATGCGCTCGGTAAGCCTATCCCCATCGCGATTTAAAAACAAGGCTCCTGAAGACTTATTATGTGCCAATAGGCCTGGCCTTCCATGTACAAGATAATTGTTAATGGCAATAACCGCTAATTCTCCCATTAATACGACCCGTTCTTTGGCGCCCTTGCCCCAGACACGTATCTCATGAGTTTCTATGTCCATATTTTCTAAATTTAGATTTACCAATTCGCTGACTCTCAATCCTGCTGCATAAATAAGTTCCATTAATGCACGGTCGCGTAGTCCTTGGGGAGTCGATAGATCCGGTGCGTTCAGCAGCCGTATAGTTTCATCTACGGTCAGAAAAGAGGGTAAGCGTTTGTCTAATTTAGGAGAAACAGAATGTTCCAGGGGGTTATTGGGGAGTATTTTTTCACGCGCCAGGTAACGGTAAAAAGAACGTATTGCAGAGAGTTTACGGGCGATACTACCCTTGGCAACGCCTTCGTTCGATAGATAAGCCAGATAATCGCGTAAAACCCATTTATCTATCTTATCAAGCGAATCAATATTTCTAAGCTTCAGAAATTGAAAGAACCCTTTACCGGAACCTCGAGTAAAGTTGCCGACAAGGTCATTGGTGTAATTACGCAATGTATACGGTGACACATTGCGTTCCGCAACAAGGTAATTTATATACCTATTAAAAACTTCCTGCATTTATGATTTAATCCTGCTGAAGTTTATTCTTATAATCGCATTTAGTACACTTAGCCCATTTTGATCTATATAGTGTAACCAATCCACCGCAATCGGGGCAGGGGAGAGGCAGGGGCTTGGTATTTATAGCAAACTGGCATTTAGGATAATTGCTGCAACCATAGAAAGTGCGCTTCTTCTTACTGCGCTTTTCGATTATATCAGATTTACACTCCGGGCATTTAGCTCCTGTTTTTATCTTAAATGAACTTGTATACTTGCACTCAGGGTAGCCGCTACAGGCAAGAAATTTTCCGAAACGTCCGACCTTTATTACCACAGGCTTGTTGCACAAGGGGCAGATTTCATCGGTCTTTTCGTCTTCCAGTTTGACCTTTTCAATGGCGTCGGAAGCTTTTTGTAGATCTTTATCAAAAGGTGTATAAAATTCTTTTACTACCTGCACCCAGTCCATTTTTTCGTTAGCTATTTTATCGAGATCTTCTTCGAGGTGTGCGGTAAAATCAATATTAACGATGTTTGAAAAATGCTGTATTAACAGGTCGTTGACTATAATCCCCAGTTCCGTCGGTTTAAAACTACCACTCGGCTTGGTAACATATTCGCGGTTTTGAATTGTGGATAAAATAGGTGCATAGGTGCTTGGGCGACCAATTCCCCACTGCTCCAGCATTTTAATAAGAGTTGCTTCTGTAAACCGAGCCAGTGGTTTAGTGAAGTGTTGTCCATTTAAAAGCCTTAAGAGATCAAGCTCATCACCTCTGGCTAATACAGGCAGTGCTGATGTTCTATCCTCTTCCTCTTCGTCTTTACCTTCGGTATAAAGGGTCATGAAACCGGGGAATATATTGATTGAGTTCGAGGTTCTGAACAGGTATTTATTTTTCGAAGCCTGGCATTTAGCCTCTACATCAACAGTAGTAACTTCAAAATTAGCTTCAGCCATCTGGCTGGCTACCATTCTTTGCCAGATAAGATTATATATCTTATATTGGGTGGCATTAAGACATTGCTTTATAGAAGCAGGTTGCCGCCAGATTTTTGTCGGACGTATGGCTTCATGTGCTTCCTGCGCCCCTTTTACCTTACCTGAAAATGAGCGTGCGTGTGCCGGTAAATATTCGGCACCATACTTTTCGGTAATAAATCCTCTTACCTCGACCAAAGCAGAAGGAGCTACATGTGTTGAATCTGTTCTCATATATGTGATAAGACCCACACTGCCTTCCTCGCCCAGAGGTAATCCTTCATAGAGCTGCTGAGCTATAGCCATTGTAAGTTTAGCGGTGAAATGAAAACGCCTCCAGGCTTCCTGTTGCAAGGTGCTTGTAATGAATGGAGGTGCTGGTTGTCGCGGTGAATTTTTTATACTTACTTTAACAACGCTATAACAGGCTTTTTCAAGTTCTTCTTTAATAGCATTAGCTTGATTTTCATTTTTGATATCAGCCTTCGTGCTACTTGATGTTTTTACCAGCATTGCCCGGAAGGTTTTGGTTTCGGCAGCCGCTTTTTTAACGAGTTCCGCTTCTATAGTCCAGTATTCGACAGGGACAAAATTCTCTATCTCTCTTTCCCGGTCTACGATTATTTTAACGGCTATCGATTGAACTCTCCCTGCAGACAATCCTTTTCTTACTTTGCGCCACAAAAGCGGGCTCAGTTTATAACCGACAAGTCTGTCT
>JAQTVR010000143.1 GCA_028706995.1 Dehalococcoidales bacterium | reverse complement strand
ACATCGCGGAATTGATAGAGTTAAAAGTGGTTTCCCAATCTTTTAGGGACTTACGCAGCTTTCGCTCCGACCTATATAAAACTTCTTCTGCCTTCTTACGCTCGGTTACATCGTTGAAAAAGCCCTGGGTGGCAATAACCGTATCCCCAAAAAAACGTGGCACTGCATTGCCTTCGACATAAATAATACGACCATCTTTAGCCTTAAATTTAGCCTCTACCCGTGTAACCGACCTCCCCGATAAAACCTTCTGAAACATGCGACTACAATGCTCCAATGAATCCGGGTGGATTATATCCATAAGTGTTATATTCTTTAAATCCTCTTCGGAGTAACCGAGGATATCGTGCCATGCTTTATTGACAAAAAGGATATTCCCATCCCTGCCGATACTCTGTATTATTTCACGGGTACTCTGGGCAAGATTACGATAGCGTTCTTCGCTTTCCTTTAATGCTTCTTCTGCCTTCTTACGCTCGGTTTTATCCCTAATTATAATCATATCGGCCGGACGCCCCTCGTGTTCTATTTTGCCGGCATTTAACTCAACAGGAATCCCTTTGCCATCCTTCTTGACAATTTCTATTTCGTAACTATTTACAACCTCTTCCCCAGCCATTCTTCTCGTATATCTGTCCAATACCAACTCACGGTTTTGAGGAGAGACGAAATCGAGAAATGGTTTGTCCAACGACTCGTCCGTTGGAACGCCTGTCATTTCAACCATCTTTCGATTGACGAATTTCAATATCCCCTCCTGGATGATTATTATGCCATCATTGCTTTGTTCCACAAGAGTGGAATATTTTTTCTCGGAGCGCACCAGGCTTTGAGTGGCAAGCTCCAGTTCCTGATGCTTGCGTAACGCAGTGATACCATACGCCAGGTCATCTGCCAGTTCGGTAAGCAGTTTGACCTGTTCTTCGTTAAAGGCACCTTCATCGACTGCATATATATTAAGAGAGCCAATAGTAAATCCATCGGAAATAAGCGGAAGGGCAATCGAAGATTTATACCCATATTTTTCGGCTGAAACACGCCAGGGGGCATAATCTGGGTCTACCATCGTATTGCTGATAATGCAGGGTTTCCTCGTTCTTATGGCGGTGCCTGTCGGGCCTCTGCCAAACTCGTTATCGTCCCATGATATCTTAAGTGAATCCAGGTAGCCTGGTTCATCCCCTGCCTGTGCGGCAGGGCGTACCGTTTTCTCTTCGTCATTCTCCGCAAACCCCACCCATGCCAGAGGATAATCCACGAATTTCACAATGATATTACATATCCTGTTCAGTAATTCTTTTTCATCGGTCGTGCGCACAAGAACCTGATTGCATTCACTTATAGCCCTCAGTATCCGGTTAATTCTCTTGATTTCCGATTCGGATTTCTTACTATCGGTTATATCTGTAGAGAGAACGAGGATCCCCTCGGGGACGGGTTCTAAACGAAGTACAAACCAGCCCTTGTTACCATCGGGATAGGTGAATTCATTCTCCATTCTCTCCGGAATCCGTTCTTCCATACATTTCCGGAGGCTCTTAAACATCTCCGACTTTTCGATGCCGGGATATATTTCCATCATAGTCCGACCGATATACTTCTCTTTATCGTAACGGCCTTGAGTGGCAGCAACAGGATTGATATAAAGGTAACGCCAGTCATATCCGATAATCTGGCAACCTTCCAGCATTGCATCCAGAGTACCCAGAAAACGTTTTTCCGTTAACGCCAGCTTTTCAATTAACTGTTTTTGTTCATCCTCGATTTTATTGTAGTCTCTTACACATTGCCGTAGATTTTCAATTTCGTCTAGAAGTTGCTTTCTCGATATGTCCATTTAATTTCTCCTTATAGTCATACACATCAAGGAAAAAACTACAGATATAAAAGATACAAATGTTCTTAATTGAAGTTACCACCGTTTATGCCTGATGTCAATATTTTTTAAGTAATTAATCAGTACTTTTGCCGTAAAGACCTGCATTTCGGGACTGTAATGGCGTAAACATTTTAGTAGCAACAATTATAGTATATATTTTCAACTTTCAATCCCTTAATCGGAGCTCCATATGGCCTGGTTGGAATTTGTTATATGCGTGGCAATAATTGTCATCGGTAGTATTTGGTCTTTTTTTATTGAGCCAATACTTGCTCTTCCGCTACCGGACTACCGAAAAGGGTAATTGTCAGCTTTAGCCTGGCAGCTATCGCCACGATGGGAGCCGGTATCTGGTTGAGTTATATCGGGGATGAACTGTCTAATAATTTTAGCTCTTGTATTTCGTTTCCACTATTGGCGTCGGGCCTGGATAGGTCTGGATTCAATTCTTCTCGTGGGGTTATATATTGCTGCCATAGTAACCCTGTATATGCTGGTAACACCCTAAAATGCACCGTGTTCGGAAGCTTAATAAAATGCTGGTGAAGTTTAAAACATATTTTTACCAGCCTTATGTTATTGCGTAGGACAAAGCCCGGGCTCATCTATCTAGCCTTTGGAAATGGTTCCGGTGACATTTACAATAGACACTTATTTTCATATAATAGATGATACGCAAGACAACGCTATAACGTTATTAAACGAAGTATTATCTGTGAGAAAATAATATCTCTCCAAAAATAACGCCGGTAGAAGATATCGTGTTAAATAGTAACCGGATATTAGTTTTAGGCCCCTGTAGCTCAGTGGATAGAGCAGCGGTTTCCTAAACCGCGTGTCGTGGGTTCGACTCCCACCAGGGGTACCACTTTTTAAAGCTATACCAAGGATTATTTGTTATTCCCTTTATTTCCCCAGACAGGATGCCTGAGGGCAGCCAGCCTGACTATGCGATCTATAAATTCACCATAGCTATAACCTGCCAAACGGCTGCTAATATAGTACTGGTATCCAGGCTTATGTCAGAGTTTGGATTGACGCGGCAGTATGTCAATACTGCCATTACCCCAAAGCGATACATGCAGTTCGCGCCCGTCAATGAAGTCTTCTACCAGTGCAGGTTGTCGTAACTTATGGATTATGTAGTGGATTCTTTTTATGAGTTCCGCTTCTGTAGTACATACGGCATTACGATCGATCCCTTCACTACAATGCTCCATCGAAGGTTTAACAATGACAGGGAAACGCCTCCATTCTACGGCCGGGGCATCATTAATTCCTTGCTAACCCGAAAAGTGATATAATCTCTCCTTAATAACTTAAATATCAACAAGTTTTTTCAGGCAGGAATAAATGTCAGAAACAATATTAACCCTTTTAGGAACAATGATACTGGTCTTTATTGCAGCGTTAATATTTACAAACGCCATCGAATGGATCGCAAGCCAATTGAAACTCGGCTGCTCTTTTGTCGGCTCCATCGTAGCTCCGCTTTTTACTTCCATACCTGAAATGGTCGTATTTTTGGTTGCGATATTTGCTTATGGCGGAGAAGCCGGAAAAGACATAGGCGTCGGCACCATTTATGGTCAGCCATTTATGGCATCCAGCCTTTCATATGG
>JAQTVR010000142.1 GCA_028706995.1 Dehalococcoidales bacterium | reverse complement strand
GTGCTACGGCCTCGCGGCTGGCAGCTACCGCCAGTTGAGCGAAACGGTCTGCGCGGCGGGCATCCTTAGCGTTCATATAGTTATTGGGATCGAAGCCTTTTATTTCACCGCCGAATCTGGTGTCAAGTGATTGGGCATCGAACAAAGTAATATAATCAATCCCGGATACACCGTTTATAAGCTCTGTCCAAGTTGAAGCTGTATCCAGCCCGAGAGGACTAATAATACCGATTCCGGTAATGACGACTCTGTTGTTTATATAACACATATTAAGAATATAGTTAATTTGCTTACATATTTATATCATAAAATATTACTTTTCTGCAAGAATCGGCTCCATTTGCTATAATTTCATTGTCATTTGGAGGGTAGTGATTGAATAAGGAAAGCAGGGTTTTACGCGTGGCGGTGGATACGCTGGGTTGTAAGCTTAACCAGTCGGAAACAGAAGTCCTGAGTGAAAAGTTTATACTTGCCGGTTATAAAATAGTATCTTCAAGCGATGATTTTGATATCTATGTCCTTAATACCTGTACGGTTACCCATATCGCCGACCGCAAGGCGCGGCATCTGCTAAGAATGGCTCACCGTCGCAAAGCGGAAGCGATTCTTGTGGCTATTGGTTGTTATGCCGAGCAAGCTTTAAAAGAATTGTCTGAAATAGAAGGTGTTAAACTTGTGATTGGTAACAATGAAAAGATGCATTTGCCCCAATTTTTAAAAGATTCGGGGCTTATCCAGATTAATCGAGGTACAGGTAAACATACTGAAAGTCTTAATAGAGTATTTAGAACGCGATCTTTTATTAGGGTGCAGGATGGATGCAATAACTTCTGCGCTTATTGTATCGTGCCGTTCGTCCGGAGAAAGGAAGAAAGTATGCCTGTCGAACGAATCATCAGCGATATTAAAGATAGGGTTTCGCATGGCTATAAAGAAGTAGTATTGACGGGTACTGAAATCGGCTCGTATAGCTATAACGGTCTTAACTTGAAGGGTCTTATTGACATAATACTTACCGAGACAGACGTTTCGCGATTGAGAATATCTTCGCTACAGCCACAGGAAATCACCCCTGATCTTATAGCATTATGTAAAAATTCGAGATTGTGCTCGCATTTTCACCTATCGCTTCAAAGCGGCAGCGATACCATCCTTAAAAGAATGAAAAGACTGTATACAACGGCAGATTACAGTAATGCTGTCTCTATGATTCGCTCGGCAGTGCAGGATGCCGCTATTACCACGGATATTATCGTCGGTTTCCCGGGCGAGAGCGATGCCGAGTTCGAGGAAAGCTTCGATTTCTGTAAAAATATTGCTTTTGCTCGTATTCATGTCTTTCCATTTTCAAGGCGCCGGGGTACCGCGGCAAATATTATGCCGAATCAGATTACGCCTCAAATCAAGAAACAGCGCAGCGATAAAATGCTGGCTTTAGCCGGAGAAAGCGCATCGATTTTCCATAATAAAATTTTAGGGAAGAATATGCCTGTGCTCTGGGAGCAGTCGGAGAGCGGTATATGGTCCGGTCTTACCTGTAACTATGTAAAAGTATATGCAGGGAGCGATGAAGATTTAACAAATAAGATAACGGAAGTCAACCTGGAACACATATATAAGGATGGGGTTTGGGGAGTAATTATCAAATGAAGTTGATTAGTAAATGGTGGGGTGATAAATTATGTACGTTGAATCAACAGAAAAGAGGTAATGATGGGGCGATTTATAAAGAGTTTAAGCTATGCCTTTAGCGGATTGTGCTCGGCATTAAAAACGGAACGCAATTTTAAAATTCATGTCATTGCCATGTTCCTGGCTATTATGTTAGGGTTTTACCTGCATCTTTCTCTAATGGAATGGGGTTTTATAATATTTGCCATAGGTTTTGTTCTGGTATCCGAGTTGTTCAACACAGCTGTGGAGAGGCTGGGGGACGACGCCTCTAACGGTCAGCATAAACAGGTAGTAAAGAAAGCAAAAGACACAGCCGCCGCTGCCGTGTTACTTTCCGCTATAACCGCGCTTGTTATCGGGATTCTGTTGCTATTCATTCCTTTTATTAAAAGAATTCTCGAATTGCTATAAACAGACATAATACACATTATTATAAAACATTCTGTCAGTCCCTACCTAGTTGTCTTTGTCTCATCCAGTATTCTCAGCACTTCCAGCACTCTGCTATCATATGTGGATAACCGGACTCTTTTTTTGAATTTATCTCTGTTTTTTCACATAACTATTTCCCACGTTGATAAATGGGAGTATAATAAGTTTGATAGTAAATATCATCAGTGGAGGGTTTTATGCTATGCTCTCTCTATAATAAGTTAATGAAGTTAGTTGCTCAGAACAAAAAAGATGTTCTAAATTCAACCGAATAAAAGATGATGGATCCAAAATCAACATTCGATAAGGAGGTTTAATGATGGCCTATCCAGTTAGAATATGGATGAAATTCGTTTCCGGTATCGAATATGACAACACTGCAGATGCCGAGAAACTCGTTGTAAACCATGCAGGTAATAACGAGATAATCTTTGAGTTCTGGGATTACGAAGGGAAGAGGGGGGAGATGACAATGCCAACCAGGGTAGCCACTATACTTTCCCGTTCAATTATGCTCTGTGTAGAGGGTCCCTTGGACCATATAGCGATAGACCTGTAAATTTCCAGAAAAAAAGGAACCAAAATGAGTTTATTTGTTATTTTCCCAGCTCGTAATGAGGGTAAGACTATAGGTCAGTGTATCGAAACAGCGCGAGGAAGTAAATTTAAACCGGAGATAATAGTTGTCGATGGAAACTCGGGGGATAATACTAAGAAAGAGGCTAAGGATGCAGGGGCTATAGTTATCAAGCAGAGTAAAAACATCTATCCGGCCAAGGGTACGGCCATGAGGGATGGCGCCAGGGAAGCTGTTAAAAGAGGGGCGAAGCAGATCCTATTCCTGGATGCAGATATTATAAACTTGACCCCGGAATGGATAGACCTGCTGGCTGAACCGGTAATCGAAAAAGCCTGCGAGATGTCACGAGGCTACTACAGGAGGGCTGAATATGATGGCGCCGTAACAAAGCTAGTAGCAAAGCCGTTATCCGGTGTATTTTTCCCCGAAATCTCCTATTTCAATCAACCGCTCAGTGGGGAAATATGTGCCACTGACCAGCTGTTTAAAACCCTTCTTAAGCGTCGGGACTGGCCGGATGGGTGGGGTGTAGATATTTGGCTATTAATCGAATCTACAATGAGAGATTATCAGATTAATGAGATATATTTGGGGACAAAAGTGCATACCTCCAGGCAGGAATATCTTGTCGATGTGGTCAGGCTGAGCAAGATGGCCGAACAGGTGTCTCTGACCATTTTCAATGAAGCCATCAAGTATAAGCGTATAGGAAATCTAAAGAATGTTCATTTATAATTGAAGAAGACGGGAAATACAGCAGGCTGCTACCTGGGCTATAGAGAATATCGGGTAAAAGAGCGGAAACTATCACCAACCAG
>JAQTVR010000141.1 GCA_028706995.1 Dehalococcoidales bacterium | reverse complement strand
CATAAGTATGCGTACTTCATTGTTGGCGCCCTTGGTGACCTTATAGGTCTTGCGCTTGGCATCTTCTTCTACTGGAAGTTCGCGCCCTGGCGGTTCGCCCCACTTACGTCCCATAAAACGCTTGATACTATAAATAGTATTCTCGGGGTTGATAATAGCCTGGCGCTTGGCAATTTGTCCTACAAGGCGTTCACCGGTTTTACTTACGGCTACAAACGAAGGGACGGTATTCCCACCCTCCGATGAAGGTATAACAACCGGTTCGCCGCCCTGCATCACGGCTACTTCACTGAAAGTCGTTCCTAAATCAATACCAATAGCTTTTCCCATGTCTTAAAACCCTCCTTAAATTATCTACTATCCTGAAAAATATTTTATATTCGTTAATTTTATTGCTTGTTTCCATTGCCGACAGCGACCATAGCCGGCCTGATTACCCTGTTTTGCATTTTATATCCTTTTTTCAATTCCTTGATAACTATTCCCTCCTTACCGTCGACGTGTAAAGCCGCTTCGTGCGAGTTGGGATCGAAAACTTCTCCGATAGTCTTTATCGCGGTTACACCCTGTGATTCCAGGGAGGCATTGAACTTGCGTTCGATAAGTTTTATGCCCTCTATCCATTGCAGGTTATTCGAATTATCCGGTATAGATTCCAGCGCCAGTTGCAGATCGTCGAGGATGGGTAATAAGGCGAGAATAAGCACTGAATTGGCAAACTTAATTATGTCCTCTTTTTCCTGTTCGGTGCGTCGCTTATAGTTAATAAAATCGGCTTGCGTTATTTTCCAGTTTTCCAAGTATGACTCTGCTTTAGTCTTTTCTTCCGCAAGGGCTACCTCTAATTTATTTTCTTTTACGTCCGATTTTGTTGTATCTTTTGCTATTTCTTCACAATTAACTTGTTCTTCGGTATTGTTCTCTTTGGTCATGACTTATTATTCTCCCGGATGCTTAGTTGTTTATCGCCTTTTTTCTGATATCCTGTGATTCTCTACCGTATAGCTCCGATACCAGCTTGTTCATCATCGAAGACATGAAATTAATAGCCGAAATAGTGCGGGCATAAGGCATTCGGGTAGGGCCGACCACACCGATAGTTCCGATGGCCTCATCAGGTATTCCATAGTGGCTCATCACCACGCTGTAAGTCTGTATAACCTCAGACTGGTTTTCCTTTCCTATGATAACCTGTGTACCATACTCGCTGGGTTTATTGTTGAGCATCGCCTCTATCAGTTGTCTTTGTTCAACCAGCCCCATCAGATTCATCATCCGGTGCCCGGTATTAAACTCGGGCTGGTTCATCAAATAATGTAAACCATCCATATACGGATCCTGGTGGCTACGTCCATCTTCGGTCTTCATTAACTTTAATATGCAATCTGTTACCCTCTGTTCATCCGGGGTAAGCTCTGATTTATTGTTCGATATCCGGATAGCCGATAGTCCACTATAGGCTATTGCCAGTTTATCGGTAATAACCCTGAGTTCTTCCTGTGTTATCGGATGTTCGAAACTGACCAGTTGCTGGCGTATGGTAGCGCCCCTCAAAACAAGCACTATAAGTACCATATGCTCCTGTAAAGAAACCAGCTCTGCATGTTTAAAACGACAAGCCGGCGGTTTAGGGGAGGTCATTATAGCTATATTCTGTACACGTTGGGACAGAAGTGTAACCGCAAGGGACAGCCATTGCTCGAGATTTTCCTCTACCTGGTGGAAGAGATGGCTTATAAGCCTTTGTTCTTCGATGGGCAGTTCGATATACTTCAAGGTTTCCACGTAGTAACGATATCCTTTATCGGAAGGTATGCTGCCGGCGGCATGATGAGGCCGTATAATATAACCTTCATTCTCCAGCACTACCATTTCATTGCGTATGGTTGCAGAGCTTATATCCAGTCCGCAATCCTCGACAACGCTTGCCGATGATACAGGCGCCGCCCGAGAAATATATTGTCTGGCTATAGAACTGAGAACCATTGCTGTTCTAATATTCAATTCCCCCACCCCCGTTAGCAATCTATGAATTAGATTGCTAAAGACAACTTAATTTAGCATTTTCAAGGCTAATTGTCAAGATAAATTAATAATATTTTATAAACTATCGATGTTTTTTATTGTGATTATTTAATAAAAATAGCTTTATCCTATTGACAACCTGTAGTCCCTTGCCATACTATCTTGTTTATTGATAGTATGGCTTACATTACGGAGGTATATAAAATGAGTGCTCCTAAAACAATTGGTATTATTCTTCTTAGTATAATCCTGTTTTTTACTTTATGTGTTTTCGGGGTGGTTTTTACAGTGAAGATGACAGCTCTGAACGCCTCTTATGTTACTTCATTAGTCGATGATATTCCCGTAACGGAGATAATTGAAGAGGCGGCAGCAGAAGGGGAGGTGGATAACCCGGAACTTTTCACAATGATAAAAGAAGTTGTTACCGAAAATGAGACGGCGATCAAAGACAGGATAGGAGATTTTGTACAGATCGTCTATAAATATCTTAACGGGAAAAGTGACTCGCTCGATATGGCTCAGGCCTTGAAGGATACCGTTCTTGCCCCTGATTTTATTGTATCAATGATTAATAATACCGATCTGACCCCGCTCCTCGAAGAATTTATCTCCGGAATGCTGGAGGGAGACGGCTCTCCGCTGGGTCTGTCTTATAACGACTATGAGCAATATATCGATGATATGGCGGCAGACATAGAACCCCTGTTAAAAGAACAGGCGGCTATCATTATTTCTCCGGTTTATGACTACATAATGGGAAAAAGCCAGGCTATTGACGTAACGATCTCACTGCAGGATTTTAAAGAAGTACTGAACCATTATTTAAAACAGGCTTTTTTGGCATCGCCGCCTGCAGAATATAAAAACCTGTCTCGGGCGGAACTGGAGCAGGCCTTCGAAAATCTTTTCGAGGATTTTACGAAGGATTTATCTTCATCAATAAATATCGATGAAGAGTTTTTTACCTCTGAAGACGGGGCAACTGTTACTGTTGACCTGACGGAAGCCGAACAAGCCCTCAGTGAATCGAGGGAATATGTCGGTATTTTTAATCTTGTTTTTTATTTACTTATCATTTTCATTTTACTGCTTATCGGCGGCATAATTCTTATATACCGCGAGGTCAAGGGTTCGGCTCTCAACCTTGGCTTGGTCTCCTTAATATATGGCGTTGGCGTTTTATTGACCCATATGGGTTCTACACGTATTGCGAGGGATGTTATTATGCAGCAGGATATATCGTCTTCTGTTGCCATAAGAGATTGGTTGATACAGAGGTCTACCGGCTCGCTATTCCCGCTGCAAATTCTTTATATTGTATTTATCCTTATCGGGATAGTGCTGCTGGCTGTATATTTTGTCTATCGCCGGCGTCAGAATGCGATATAGAATAATAATACATAAATTATATAACGCCCCGTTACTAAGGTTCGAATGCTATTTTATTTAACCTTTTGAATGTAATATGCTATGCTATATAAATTCAC